>JAZRYW010000032.1:0-14328 GCA_045600965.1 Bacteroidales bacterium
GATGGGAATGGAAGAATCGCCCGTCTGATGGTCAATTACATTTTGTCCAGCCACGGTTGGCCGATGATAGTTGTCCGCAGCAGGAAGAAGGATGCATATCTGGAAGCATTGCATCAGGCGGATTTGATTGTCGGCGATTCACCGAGCGACGGTGCTCACGCCGAGTTGAAGGATATTGCACCGTTTATCAGGTATATGACCGGTATGATGGCGGAAGAGATAAATAACGATGTTCTGTTCGTCTCCGAACATGACGACAATACATGGTGGTATGACGGCCAGAAGATCACCTTCCGCACTCCAAACTACACCAAAATCATCAGGATGATGCAATCGATCCCCGCTGTGACTTATGTACAGCTTCAGGAAGGTACCGGCATCAATATGTCAGCCGTTCAAAAGATAGTGAAGTCACTGCAGACGAAAGGCTATGTCGAGCGCCATGACAATAACGGGGATTGGCAGGTCTTGCTGGCGCAGTAATTGACAAAACTTCAAGGCCATAGGTATTCTACTAAACCGCCTATCCATGTAAGTTTTGTAGCTCCAGAGAGAACTTGCTGAAGAAGTTATTTAAGTCATTCCTAAAAACTCTTCATAACTCAATGACTATGTGACTTCAGAATCAACCCGCGATGAATGCAAGGCTGTTCTGGAGCGCATAATCGGCTTTTTTGTATAAAACGGATTCTAAAGCAGGGAATCTACCATATCCAGCAGACGGTCGAACTCGAACAGGCCCTCGAAAGACATCAGGAAAGGTTTCATAGGGTCGGCGCCTACAAGCGCCGCGAAAGTCAGGAACTCCCCTTCCACCATTACGAACAGCCTGGACCTGTCCTTTACGGAATCGCTTTCGGCCACCAGCTCCTGCAGACCGTCATCAGCGATATAAGCTTCCAGATCTTTGATGAATGCCGCACGGACCGTGGCGGCGGCATCCGCCATATCCATCATTTCTACCCTGGTGAGATGTTTCCTGAGATATTTCACGGTCTGGTCATTGCCTGACATTCTCATTGCGAGCTTCAGGGCAAGTCCTTCCAGCGACACGTGTCTTACACCCTCCACGCCTCCATAAATCGAGTAGAATTTCCCGATTCCGGCGTATGATTCGGAGGCACAGGCCAGAACAAGGAACAGGACAAGTAATATCTTTCTCTTCATATCAACAACATTTACTTTTATCCAAATGGTTTGCCAAAAATGCTAACTTTGCGTGACAAAAGCAAAACAAATTACGACAATGGAAAAGATAGTGTTTCTCGATGCCGAAACTCTCGGGCAGACGATATCCCTCGAACCCATCAGAGCGCTGGGTGACCTTACCGTATATCAGAGGACGTCACCGGAAGAGGTTTTCGAACGCATAGCTGACTGCAACGTTCTTATCGTGAACAAGATAAGGATGGGCAAGGAGCAGATGGAGGCCGCTCCCGGGCTGCGCCTGATATGCGAAGCGGGCACAGGTGTCGACAACATAGACGTGGAGTGCGCTCAAAGTATGGGAATCGCCGTGAAGAACGTCACCGGATATTCCACCTTCAGCGTCACGCAGACCACCTTTATGCATATGCTTTCCCTTGCCGGAAACGCACGGAGGCTGGATGAATATGTCAAGAGCGGTGAATACACCGCCTCCGGATGCTTCACCGACGTCAGGGTGCCGTGGGTGGAACTGCGTGGCAGGAACCTCGGTATAATAGGGCTTGGCAACATAGGCTCGCAGGTGGCCGCGATTGCGGAAGCCTTCGGGATGAATGTGGCTTATCATCCCACCTCGGGCATCCCCCACTCCGACCGTTACAGGGCTATGGAACTGACGGATCTTCTATCCTGGGGCGATTTCATATCCATACACG
This sequence comes from Bacteroidales bacterium, assembly GCA_045600965.1. Lineage (GTDB taxonomy): Bacteria > Bacteroidota > Bacteroidia > Bacteroidales > UBA932 > RGIG6374. The sequence goes on from JAZRYW010000032.1 coordinate 1,863, forward strand.
CACCCAAGAACAGACGGACCGACAATCTGATAGGCTACAGCGAGCTCTGCCGGATGAAGAGCAGCGCATTCATACTCAATATGGGCCGCGGAGGCATCATCAACGAAGCCGACCTTGCAAGGGCCGTGGACGAGGGCGTGATAGCGGGAGCCGGCATAGATGTTTACACCACCGAACCCCTGCCCTCCGACAGTCCGTATATGAAGATGATTCACAGGGAGAGGATGTCATTCACTCCTCATACCGCATGGAGAAGCGCCGAGGCGAGCAATGCGCTGATAAAGGGGATCGCGGACAATATCAGAAACTGACTATCTGCTTCTCGATGTCCTGAACGTACTGTCTGAAAGTGCGGTCGGTTTCGATGAGGTCCATAACCGTGTTGCAGGAATGAAGCACGGTTGCGTGGTCTTTGCCTCCTATCTGGGCGCCGATGGACGCAAGGGAGGTCTTGGTATGACTGCGGCTGAGATACATCGCAATCTGGCGTGCCTGAACAATCTCGCGCTTGCGGGTCTTGGAGGAGAGCATTTCGGGCTTAAGTCCGAAATAGCGGCACACTATTTCCTGTATGCGGGATACGGAAAGCTCTTCCTGACGGTCCTCCACTATCTTGTCAACGAGTTTACGGGCGAGGTCGATGGTAATCTCCCTGCGGGCGAGAGTGGAGTTGGCGATAAGTGACAGCAGAGCGCCTTCGAGTTCGCGGACATTGGCAGTGACTTTGGAGGCAAGGAACTCGACAACATCTTCGGGCAGTTCCACGCCTTCGCGGAAACACTTCGACCTGAGTATGTCCACCCTGGTCTTGTGGTCAGGGGGAAGGAGTTCGACGGAGAGGCCCCATTTGAAACGGGAGAGAAGCCTCTGGTCGAGGCCCTGCAGTTCGACAGGAGCCCTGTCGGAAGTGAGTATGAGCTGCTTCGACGACAGATGGAGGTAGTTGAATATCTGGAAGAACACTTTCTGGGTGCCCTGTCTTTCGGCAAACTCGTGAACGTCGTCTATGATGAGGACATCCACCTTCTGATAGAAGCGGATGAAGTCGGGCACCCTGTTCTGGTTGGCGAACGCATCCTGATACTGGGTCTGGAAAAGATTGGCGCTGACGTAAAGCACCACAAGCTCGGGATGCTGTTCCTTTATGGCAACTCCTATGGCCTGGGCGAGATGTGTCTTGCCGAGACCGGGTCCACCATAAATGAGCATCGGGTTGAACGCGTTCTTGCCGGGATTATCTACAATTGAAAGTCCGGCGGTCCTGCCGAGCCTGTTGCAGTCACCCTCGACAAAGGTGTCGAACGTGTACTGACCGTTGAGGTTCGAGTTGATGGAGGTCTTCCTTACACCGGGGAAGGAATACGGATTGGCACCGCTCGGATCGATATCCGGCATCACTTCCGGATTCCCGACCGTATGAGACTTCTGCTGGGGTATCGAGACCGCGGGAGCGCCGCCTACTATACGCACATTATACACGAGCCTCACCTGAGATCCGAGGACGCGTTTCAAGACACTGAAAAGGAGCTCGACATAGTGTTCTTCGAGATATTCCCTGAAGAAGTCATTGGGGACTTCTATCCTGAGGACATTGCCTTCCAGGGATATGGGTTTAATGGGCCTGAACCAGGTGAGGAAATGCTGCTCGGGGACAATATCCCTGATGATATTCAGAGCGGTTTCCCACACTTGTATGCAGATAGGTTTGTTCATCGGTTCAGGTTTCGGAGCAGTCTCGGCTGCGCTTTCTTTTTCGCAACGCAAAAATGGTTAAAAACTTGTTCAAAAAAAATAAATTTTCTATTGTTTTTTTAAAAAAATCGTAATTACCTGAAAATCAATCTCATTTTTTTATAAAAACATAATAGACTGTTTTTCAATTAGTTACAACGGACTAAAGGTATCATCATATTGAATATGACTTATTTACAATTTAGAAAATTTTTAAATTAACTTTTCTGAACTTTTTTATTACCAAAGCGCACATTTAGTCGCTGAGCGGGACTATGAATGCCCCCGGAAATTTCTGCTTTACTCTGGGCAGATCGGCCTCGGCCTCGCTCCTGAGAGCATAAGATCCGACACTATATTTATAGATGTTCCCATCCCTGACGCAGTTGACAGTCTTCTCCCCCTTGAAACGGGAATCCGACGCATTGATTTTCGAACTGAGCGCGAAGACCTGGATAGCGAACGAACCCTTGGCATTGGCAACGGATTCCCGTGCATCTGCCGGGGAGTCGGAAGATCCGGCCACGGGTATGTCGGTTGAAATGGTCATACCGCTCTCATACTTCTTCTTGTACTGGGAGAAAGCCTCGAAGAGATGCTTTGCCATCCTGTCCCTTCCGGCAGGTGTCGCCAGCACGTTGCGGTCCTTTTCATTTGTAATGAACCCGAGTTCGACCAGTACGGCGGGCATAGTGGTCTTCCACAGCACGAGCAGCCCGCCCTGCTTTATGCCGCGATTGACACTGACAGGACTTTGAGAAAGTTCCTTCTGAACGAAGTTTGCCATCTCGACGCTCTGCTCGAGTGAGGCGCTCTGCATCAGATTGAATATTATATAGGATTCGGGATTGTCAGGTTCGAAGCCCTGGTAAGTGGTCTGATAGTCCTCCTCCAGAGTTATGACGGAGTTCTCCTTGAGGCAGACCTCGAAATTGGAGTCGTTCTTGTGCATACCCATCACAAAGGTCTCGGTGCCGCGCGCGGAAGTGTTCTTCCCGGCAGAATTGACGTGGATGGAGATGAAAAGGTCGGCCTTCTTGCGGTTCGCGAACGCGCTGCGCTGGTCCAGGGCAACCTGCACGTCAGTCGTGCGGGTATAATAGACTTCGACCTGAGGATAAGCCTGATTGATATACTCACCCAGTTTCTTGGCCACGTAGAGGTTGATATCCTTCTCACGAAGCTTCCTGTCCGGACTGAGGGCTCCGGGATCGGTACCTCCGTGTCCCGGATCAATGACCACTCTCTGCAAGCGGACTTCGCCCACCTGACGCTGCGCATATGTGGTCACGGTTGTCAGCGCAATGGAAAAAAGCAGGCATAGGACAGCCCTTGTGCACTTCAATGGCATACTGTTTGAAGAAAATTGCTAATTTTGTATTTTGCAAATTTAGTAAATTTCTATAACTACCGCATAATGTCGCGCAAGTCTTTGTTCGTAACGGTGCTGTCCCTTGTAATGGGATTGTCCGGCATTGAAGCCGGGGCAGCGAACCCGCTTCCGCGACACGGCAGGGACACCCTTGCAGAAGCAGCCGCACCCCTGCCCGCGGAGGATTCCATCTCCGCGCCTCTGCCGGCGGTGGATTCCATCGCTGCTGAATTGCCCGACAGCCTGAGGACGGAACTCATCGACACCCTTGCCGCAGTGATGCCTGAACCATACAGGGGCACGCTCGAGGTGCCGGCATTCTCAGGAGCGGCGGATTCCATCATCGAGGACTTCAGCAACGGCCGGAAGATGATATATTACTATGGAGGTGTCACCGTCCAGTATGGCGACATATCCATAACAGCCGACCATCTGGCCTACAATATGGCTGACAACACCGTATTCGCGATAGGCAGGACCGACACGCTCACCGGCGAGATAACGGGCAAGCCTGAGATGAAGGAGGGCAACCAGACTTACACTATGGAAACTGTCCTCTACAACTTCGACACGAGGAAGGCAAAGATCCGCAATATGGTCACCCGCGACAACCAGGGCATCATTCACGGAGGCAACATCAAGAAGATGCCTGACAATTCGCTCAACATCACCGACGGAAAATACACCGTCTGCGATGCCGACCATCCCCACTACTACCTCAAGATGACCGCCGCGAAGACTATGCCCGGCTCCGATTCGAAGACCGTGTTCGGCCCCACCTACCTTGTGGTCGAGGACGTCCCGCTCCCTGTGGGGCTTCCTTTCGGATTCGTGCCCAAGGTCCCCGAAAGGGCAAGCGGCATCCTGATGCCTTCATTCGGAGAGGAGCAGTCGCGAGGTCTCTATATGAGGGACGCCGGTATGTATTTCGTGTTCGGCAACCATTTCGACATTGCCCTTACGGGATCGATCTACACACTCGGGTCGTGGAACGCCAAGCTCAACTCGCGCTACAAGGTGCGCTACAAGTTCGACGGCAATATAGGCATAACATACTCCGTGGACAAGTCCGGCGAGAAGGACTCCCCCGACTACTTCGAGACCCGCAACTTCGGCGTTTCGTGGAGCCATTCACAGGATTCGAAGGCCCACCCGGGCACCACGTTCCGCGCTTCGGTCAACTTCTCGAGCCCCTCCAACAACAAGTACAACTCGCAGAGCGTCACCCAGGCCACCCAGAACCAGACGACTTCAACCATATCCTACGGCAAGACATTCTCGTTCGGATCGCTGTCCATAAACGCGCAGCACAGCCAGAACTCCAGGGACAGCTCATACTCCGTGACCTTCCCTAACGTCACTTTCTCCGTCAACAGGTTCTTCCCCCTCAAGCGCAGGAATGCAGTGGGCAAGGAACGCTTCTACGAAAAGATTTCCCTGAGTTACAACACCACCCTGCAGAACAAGATCGCTTTCAAGGCCAGCGAGGTCAAGGATATGGACATACTCGGCCGTCTGCAGAACGGTATGACCCACGCCTTCCAGATAGGTCTGCCGCAGTTCACGCTGGCCAAGTACATACAGGCGTCACCCACCATCTCCTATGGTATGAACTGGTATTTCCACGAGACGAAGAAATACTACAACGAGGAGACGCAGAAGGTGGAGACCGAGACCGGAAAGCAGTTCAGTTCCTTCGGGATATCCCAGAACTACTCAGGCGGCATCTCCTTCAGCACCCGTATCTACGGTCTTTTCAATTTCGGAAAGGACAAGAAGCTCCAGGCCGTGCGTCATATGATAACCCCCTCGCTTTCGGTCAACTACAAGCCCGAACTCGGAACACGTGCCAACGGTTACGAAACGTTCACCTATATCGATTCAAAGGGTGTGGAGCGTACCGAGGAATACAACCGCTACTCCGGCAATCTTTACAATCCCCCCGGAAAGGGCAAGACCGGAGGGCTGTCATTCCAGATAGGCAACAACCTCGAGGCCAAGGTGCGCAACGACAAGGACACCACAGGCAAGGAGGCCACAAAGAAGGTCAAGCTTCTTGACCAACTCAACATCAACGGTTCATACAACTTCCTGGCCGACTCGTTGAAACTCTCCAAGATCAACATCAACGCCAGCACCACCGTCTTCGGCAAACTTGCCATAAGCGGCAATATGACGCTCGATCCTTATGCCATCAACAGCACGGGCCGTACGATAAACACTTTCAATGTCATCAAGACCGGCAAACTTGCCAGGCTGACCAGCGCCGGCGCCTCGATGTCCTACTCCATAAACGGCAAGGGAGCCGGAAAGGGGAATGACGGAAGCAAGGTTGAGAACACGCCGGAGGGCGACTACACAAGAGTCTTCTACCACCCTGTCACCGGTGAGTACATACCGGGAGGCTGGGTGTACTACCTCAACCCCAACATTCCCTGGAGCCTCAGTTTCAATCTGAACTACACGTTCCAAAGGAGTTACCAGTATGCAAACGAGCAGCTTCAGGTCAAGGACAGCCATCTCAAGACCCTCAGCGTTTCGGGTCAGGTACGGCTCACGCCCAAGATGAACATCAGTATGAACACCGGTGTGGACCTTTCCCTTCTCAAACTCACGTCAACGCAGATAAACGCCACATACGACCTCCACTGTTTCAACATCTCCGTGTCGTGGGTTCCCACAGGACAGTGGGCTCAATGGAGCTTCCGCATAGCGGCCAACGCATCCGCGCTGTCCGACCTTCTGCAGTTCAAGAAGGCCTCCAGCTACTGGGATCATTAGTCGGCTGAAAGCCATTCCCTCGCAGGCGGGAGGACGCGCTTCGGCACGGTTTGGTTTCTCAATGCGGCAGTTGCGGTCGGGATCAAGGCCGGCGAATGGTCAGAAGTAAATTATTTTGGTGTTGCTGTTATTTCAAATTCTTGTCTATAAGTCTGTTGATGCGTTCCACGGTCAGGCCGGTGCGCAGCCCGTCACTCTCCGTATTGAGGCAGTAGTCCACCAGCCTTTCAACGGATGAAGTGGCAACGTGCATACGGGTGTCGCTCGAGGCGTAGTATATCAGCACACGTCCGTCGTCATCAGCTATCCATCCGTTGGAGAAGAGCACGTTCATAACGTCACCTACATATTCCCCGCCTTCGGGCGCCATAAAGAAGCCGGAAGGCTCTGCAATCACCCTTGAAGGGTCGTCCAGAGCAGTCATATAGAGATAGAGCACATACCTCAGACCGCTTGCGCAGCCGCGCACGCCGTGGGCCAGGTGAAGCCATCCCCGAGGGGTCTTTAAAGGATGCGGGCCCTCCCCGTTCTTGCTCTCCCTGATGGTGTGGTATTGGCGGAGACTCAGGAACTTCTCGTCCCGTATCTCAGCGCAGGTCATATCGTCAACCATAGCCCAGCCTATTCCCGCTCCCTTGCCGGCATCTATGAAACCGTCCTGCGGGCGGGTGTAGAGCGCATAACGGCCATCCACAAACTCGGGATGCAGGCACACGTTGCGCTGCTGCGTGGAGCACTTCAGGTCAGGAAGGCGTTCCCAGGTCTCAAGATCCCTTGTGCGCGCTATCCCGCAGGCTGCGGTGGCTGCGGAAAGGTCATTCTCGGCAGAGTGGTCCTTCCTTTCCACGCAGAAGAGGCCGTATATCCATCCGTCCTCGTGTCGTGTCAGACGCATATCATAGACGTTCGTGGCGCTCTCCCCCCATTCGGGCATTGTTATGGGACGGCTGCGGAAACGGAAATTGTCCACCCCATCGGGGCTTTCAGCCACCGCGAAGAACGATTTGCGGTCATCGGCCTCGACCCTGACCACCAGCGCATAGCGGCCGTCCAACTTTATGGCTCCGCTGTTGAAGGTTGCGTGGATGCCCACACGTTCCATCAGGAAGGGATTCGTTTCCTTGCAGAGGTCGTACCTCCATTCCAGCGGGGCGTGCGCCGCCGTAAGCACGGGATTGGCGTAGCGCTCATACAGCCCGTTCACATAGACGGGTTCATTCTTCCTGCAGAGCAGTTCTTCGTGGCCTCTTCTGAGCAGGGCCAGCCTTTCTTGGAAATCGTTCATTTCAGCAGTCTCATTATGCCGTTATCCACAGCTTCCACAAAATCACGTTCGGACGGGCCTCCGCTCCATGGCGCGTAGAAATGTGTCATTCCTCGCGGCATCTCGTCAGTATTGCGCCATACGAGCGCGTAGGCCAGCGGGAATCCCTCCATTGCCGGGGCGAACGCCTCCGTCCACCACTGTCCGTATGTCAGCCCCTCATATCCGGTCTCGGTCAGGGCGAGTATCTTGTGATGCTCCTTGGCAAATATGCTCAAACTTTGCAGGCAACGGCGCATATCGTCCACATACTGGGGCAGCGCCTGCTCCATAGGGACATAGGTGGAGCAATAGCAGTCCAGTCCCGCTATGTCCACATATCCGTCGCCGGGATAGCGCTCCTCCCAGCGGCTGAAATCGCCGCCGATGCTGTTGGGCGAGATGGCCCACAGCAGGCCCTCGAGTTTCCTTTCGTTCTGCATATAGTCATAGGTCATACGCCACAGGGAGTTGAACTGCTCCGGCGTACAGAGCCCGTCACCCCACCAGAACCAGCCGCCGGTGTGTTCGTGCCAGGGTCTCCAGATGATGGGAATCTGCTTCCCTGACTCATCCTTGAGGGACGCTATGAAGTCCGACACGCGGTCAAGCCAGCCGATGAACTTTTCGTGATGCGACCCGCCGGGCAATATGGACTCCACCGTCCGGCTGTCGCTCACGTCCCAGGCATCGCCTCCGGTCAGAGGATTGCGGAGATGCCAGCTGATTGTCACTACCCCGCCCCTTTCGTGATGTCTGATTGCAGAGAGACGCATAAGGTCGAAGTCGTTGCCGTCGAGGTTGACGGGGCTGTCCACTTCCAGTCCGCCCAGGTCAAGCCCGAGCACGAAGGGATATGAACCTGCGACCGACAGTACGTCGGAACGCATCAGGGTGCTGTCATTCTCCTTTGTGGCGTTCCAGCTGTGACCGTACATAAGGTCATCCTGATGGCCGAACAGAGGAGTGCCGGAGGCGGCGGAAAGATGCAGGAAATCATATAGCGACGCGGTGCCGAGCGAAGAGGCCGCCTCACGTATCAGGGCAACGGTGCTGCTGTCCGAAACGAACACGGAATTGAGGCCCTGCTGTTCTTGCGAAGGGTCTCCGCAAAGGTCGTCACCTTCCTGCCAGTATATATGTCCCGGCTGTGCAAGACCGCCCCAGCCCCAGAAGTTGCAGCCTGCAAGGGGGCCCCCACGTCGGGCGGAGGCGAGCACTCTCGAGAACACGCAGGCATATATGCGGTCACGGCCCTCGGTCGCGCTTTCAGTGGAGAATGAGAATCCGTCCCTGGGATAGCCGAACTCCTCTATGACCAGCGGCTTTCCAAGGCTTGCGGCCAGGGCGATATGGCTGTCGATATAGTCATTGACCTTCGCCACTGCGCCGGCGACTCCGTCATTCACGGAATCCTCCCTCACCCAGCTCCAGTTGTAGGGCCAGATGTGGATGGTGATATAGTCTATGTCGGGGCAGTCGTTGATTCGCTCACACAAGAGCATATCGTCCTCGCAGCCCAGCCTGCCCTCATTGCCCGTGCTGACCATATGGTTGCCGTCAAGCGACTTTATCAGCGCGGCCGTCGAATGCACGTACTGCACGAAGGCGTCCCTCTTCGCGGGATCGTCGCTGAAGCAGCGCGGCTCGTTGCATATCTGCCAGCTGAAGATTGCGGGATGGTTCCTGAAACGTTCCACCACCCTGCGCACATACGCCCTGTTGAGCGCAACCGCGGCAGTATCGGAGCAGAAGGCCGACATCGCCTCCACATAGGCGGCATAGCCGTCCTCGGCCGGCTTTGGCTGGGGGCCCCTTCCGGCAGCCTCGAGATAATCCCCATAGCCGTAAGACCATTCCCAGGCATTGTTGAGGAAGAGCACTGCGCACATATCGCGCCTTTGCATCTGATCGAGAGCATATTCGAGATGGTCAAGGTTTTCGCCCTCGACGGCCAGCACCCTGAGGTTGGTCACACCCAGGTCCTTCAATATGTCAAGTTCCTCCGAAAGCCGCTTTCTGCCGTCAGGGCTTGCCGCCAGACGTGCCGCATACCAGAGGTTGGTGCCTATGAAATAACCGTTTTCGCCTTCACGGACGAATCCGGTGCCTTCCGCCGACCAGTAAGAGTCGGACCGGCATCCGCAGATGCCGGTAACTGCCAGTGCGGCGAGAAGGAGCTTGAACAGTTGCGCTTTCATCGCTTAAAGTTCAGAGACCTTCAGATCGAAGGGAATGAAAGGAAGGCCTTCGGCGTTGTGCAGGTTGCCGGGAGCGAAATCGCCCCAGCCGTAACGCGCCTCAACGGGACAGGGAACTTCAGCCGACTTGACCAGAAGCGCACCCTGCCAGGGCATACGCGCTTCGGTGACCGGATGGAACACGCCGTCCGCGCCTGCGATTTCCAGACCTTCTATGCCGAATTCGCGGTCAACTCCGTTGGGGCAGTTGGTCATATTCACGATAAGTGTCGAAGGGTCTTCACCGTGGCGCCGGATATCGGCCGCCTCGGGAGAGTCGCAGGCTATGCGGTCGAAACCGTAGTTGCGGTGAAGGGCCATATAGGCGAGTCTCAAGCCCACGGGCTTCTTCTGACAGGGATGTATGTTGCGGCTCTCATAAGGATAGGCAAGGTCGTTGGTGCCGATGATGCCGCTGTTGGGAATCAGAGCCGCGGCCTCGTGCTGCGCGGCACGCAACTCGGGAGCGGTGTTGGCCTGACTGCCGTCGTAGAGGTAAGGGGCTATCTCCACCTGATAGAAGGGCATCGAGTTGTCCACGTCGCCCCAGTCCTCACGCCACTGGCGTACGAGTTCCACCATTCGGGGCACGAACTGATCGGCCTTGCCGACGTTGCTGCAGCCCTGATACCAGATGAAACCGCGGGCGGTGTAGCCCTTGACCGGCTGCTCCATACCGTTGTACATCACATAAGCGCGAAGGTATTCGGGGCCGTCCTGCATATCCTCAGGCTTGCACGATTCGGTGCCGAAACTCTCGACGGTGGCCCTGGGAAGCCAGCTTTCCACCCTTGCGCCGCCTCTTGGCAGCGCGAGTATGCCGACCGGTATGCCGAGCGTGCGGTTAAGCTGCTCCGCGAAGAAATATGCGGTTGCGCTCATCTCCGCAACCTGTCCCGGTGCGGCCTTCTCCCATCCGCGGGTTATCGCCACGTCGGTGACCGGCTCTGTCTGGGGATCGATGCCCACCGTGAACATACGCACGTTGTCAGCGCCCGCGGGGTTGGCCATAACATAATTGGCGTTCTCCACGGGGCAGTTGAAGAAGCCGCGGATGGGCATCTCCATATTTGACTGGCCCGATGCCACCCACACCTCGCCTATCAGGACATCACTGATGGTGAAGGTTTCCGAGCCGGATTTCACCGATATGCTGTGGTGCTCGTAAGATGCGGCCGGAGTCGACACATAAACTTTCCATACCCCGTCCACGTCCACGGCCGTCCTGTAGGAAGCGCCGTCCCACGAAGTGCTGACGGTGACGTCCCTGCCGGGATCTCCGTGTCCCCATACAAGGGCGGATGCCTGTTGCTGCAGCACCATACCGTCACTGCAGGGATACTTGGGAGAAAGGCCTGCGGATGCAGGCAGACTTGCGGCTATTGTAAGGGCCGCCGCGAGGAGCCACGGGTAGATTTTCATATATCAATTATTTCCAAACACATTCTTCCGTTGTGATAGGGACATTTCCAGAAGCCCGCCCTGTCGTCGGCAGTGTTAGGAGAGAACCCTCCCCTGCCGTCGGGGAGCGCGCTCCAGTACCATTCCCCGTCGGGGCAGATGATATGTTCCCTGATGAAGTCCCACTGCGCCAGCGCCCTTTCCAGCCAAACGCCGTCACCGGTCATACGATGGCATTTGAGGCAGCCCAGCACGGTTTCCGCCTGCACCCACCAGTCACGGGAAGTGTTCGTTTGTCCCGTTTCCGGGCAGTGCTCGTAAATCATACCGCCCTTCTCTGAGAAACCCTCCATCGCAGAGGCGGCCAGAATAGCCGAGGCAGCCGAGGCACGGTCTTCCAGCGCGCTGTCACCGAGGACCTGTGCCGCTTCCCAAAGCAGCCAGGAGGCCTCTATCTCGTGGCCGTATGAGACTGTCGTGGAATGAAGGCTCCAGGACGTGCCGAAGAACAGCCCGAGATGTCCGTTGTCAAGGATGATCCTGTCGAGGAATATCCCGATTATGCCCCCGAGCGCTTTGGAGAGGCTCTCGTCCTTCCATATCCTGTAAAGGGCGGTGTAAGCCTCCAGAATGTGCAGATGGGTGTTCATCGTCTTGGCATCGTTCCGGTCCCTTTCGCTGAGGCGCATATCAGAGATTGCATCCCATTGTCTTGTGAAGGCCTCGAGATAGCCGCCTTGAACGGGGTCAAGGCTGTGTGTCTCGATGTCACGGAAAAGCCCCTTTGCAAGAGTGAGGGCATCCGCGTCCCCGCAGGCCCTGCTGTATTCAGCCAGGGCATAGATGATGAAGGCTATCGCGTAGATCTGCTTCTTCGTGCCGCGCGGGCTGCCGTCCGCATTCAGGCTCCAGAAGGCTCCGCCGAACTGCCTGTCTATGAATCTGTCCCTTATGAAGGCATACGCAGTGCGGGCCGTTTCGAGATATTCCCTCCTGCCAAGCAGCCTGTATGCCGATGAGAAAGTCCAGAGTATGCGGGCGTTGAGTATCGCGCCCTTCTCCGCTTCCGGATGCAAGGCGCCCGAACCGTCCATCCTGCCGAAGAACCCTCCGCGCGGATCTGCCATACGCCCGGCCCAGAAAGGGAGGATATTGTCCGTCAACTCTTTGAGAACTTCGGTCTTCAGTGTGGAAATGGCGCTCATTATAGAATCATTTCATCTGACCATAAATTTACGCATTGAACGCAATATTTCAAAATTTACTTTTTATCCACAGATAGCTTCTACACCGGCACATAATCTCAGGAAATTCATTGCAGTAGAGCGGATGCGCAACAATGCGGCATGCAGTTGCCTCTGAGAGGCCTGTCCACCCCCGGACAGGGGCAGGGGGAAGGGTCCGCCGGAGACAAGTTCCGCGTCAGCGGGACGCAGGAAACGGGGGAAGGGGCCGGAGCGCACGAAGTGAGCGGAGTCCTCTCAGAGGCAAGCTGCTCGGTAGTTTGACAGAATAAATTTTGAATTTTTTTATAGAAAGGCCCACGAGGCCTTTTTTTTGTCAAATATTATTTTTATATTTGTATTTAGATAGTGTTAGACATCAACTTCCTAGATACAGATATGACACTCCAGTTAA
>JAZRYW010000033.1:0-92998 GCA_045600965.1 Bacteroidales bacterium
GAAGAAAGACTTGATGGGATATCCGTGCAGTACATATTCCTCATCAATGTAGTCAGGCAATACAGCCAAAGTCAGTTCATCAATATTGTGCCAGGTCATACCCGCAGTGCAGGCGATGTTGTTTTGGGCAAAGCGCTGGAAATCCTCCTTGCGCACATTGCGCAGATGTACCAGACAGTTGCGGTGCTCTCCGTCGCCACCCCTGATATAGGCATCTGCCGCTTCGGCAATAGCTTTGTCTCCCATCACGTGAGTATGAACGGTGAGACCTTTGGCATTGCATTCACGGGTGATGTCGGCAAGCCGGTCAACCTGCCAATGACTGTTGTATGTAATCCCGCTCTTGTATGGCTTGAACATTGAGCCGGTAGACGCTTCCACTACACCGTCCATAAACAGCTTCAGATACTGCGGACGCACGTGAGAAGTGCCGTATTTCTTATTAAGAGAAACGAGATAGTCTATCTGGTCGCTCATATCCTTCTGCCAAGGTTCAACCTCGTAGGACATCGAAAGCAGCATCTTGAGCCTGCCTTCCTTGTCGAAACGGTTTGCGGTCTCGTAGAATTTGCTTGGATGATAGGCGTTTGACCATCCTTCCATATATGACACATAGCCGGTGGAGAGCAGCAGCTCCTGAGATTTTTCGAGGGCGATGCCTGATACCTCATCGTCAATGATTTCGTCCGGAATGAGTCCTCCCATACGTGTCATATAGCCTGTAACGCGTTCATCAACATATCCTGTAGGGTAACCGTTTTCATCCAATTCGAGCAGGCCGCCCTCGATTTTGTTTATGAGCACATTTCCTTTTTCGTCGATAATGCCGCATCGGCGGAAACATTCCGTATTGCAGTACATATTGTGTCCGCCGGAGTCAAAGAGAGCGACAGACAGCCCGTGTGAGACAGCATCCAGTTCATCCAGGGTAATTGGCTCTGTCCCGGACATCCGTATGACATACATGTTCCACCCGAATCCCATCAGGCAGTGCTTTCCCGCATTGGCCGCTTCAAGGGTTGCGGCATCGACTTTCCTGAGAATCTCAGCCTTACCATCATCATGGTCGAAAAGCAGGCCTCCCTTCATATTGGCAAGAGCGATGGTCATCATGTAATGTGCATGGCCATCGAAACAGCTTGGCATCACCATACCTTTGCCTGTATGGTCAATCACTTCGGTAATACCTTCTTTGATATAAGCTTCAGCACCAGTCTTATCTCCTACGTAAATAAACTTGCCATCCTTGACAGCGATTGCTTCAGCATCAGGGCATTCTTCGTCAGCCGTGTGAATAGTTCCATAGACTACGGTATCAGCATAGTCCGTTACGCAACTCACCATCAGTAAAGTTGCAGCAATTGCGAATAATGATAAAATCGATTTTTTCATAATTTCCGGGTCTTTCAGGATGCTTCGATAAATAATTGGAGCGCGGACGAGAAACGGACTAGCCGGCAACTGCATCTATCTCCACCAGGGCGCCTTTGGGCAATGCGGCTACCTCATAGCAGACTCTTGCCGGCTTTTCCATAGTGAAGAATTCAGCGTATACCGCATTCATTGCAGCAAAATCGCTGATGTGCTGCAGAAGGACGCAAGTCTTGACCACATTGTCAGGGCCGAGTCCGGCCTCTTTAAGAATTGCCATCACATTGTTCAATGACTGCCTTGTCTGAGCTTCGATGCCCTCGGGTATTTCACCTGTCGCGGGGTTTACGGGGAGCTGCCCGGACACATATAATGTGCCGTTAAGTTCAACTGCCTGTGAATAAGGGCCTATGGCTGCAGGCGCCTCTTTTGATGAGATAATTCTTTTCATGATGATTGGCTGTAATACGATTACTCCAGTTTGGCATTAGTAATCATTAAAAAATAACTTGATAATCAAAGTGAAGTGAGAACCTGCGGAACTTTTCCCCACCGCACTTAGGAATGACTTAACGGATACAAAGATAGCAAAGGTTTCCTGCTGCAAAAAGGATTGCCGTAGCAAAGGTGGACATCACAAGCAAAGGGAGAATCGGGTCCAGCATTCGGTCTTCACGTGTAAGAGCGCCACGCAGATGAAGGGCAAAAAGCGGTGAAGTCAACACGTAAAGATATTGCTGGGGGCCGGCTTCTTCAAGGACAGAAAAGACAATCATCAGCAGCCATCCCGCCGAAATCAGGATGACCTGATAGATTCTCGCCTTCTTCAAGCCAAGCTTCATCGCCACGGTGGTTCGTGTGGCCGCATCGGTCTTCATATCACGTATATTGTTGACATTCAACACCCCTATGCTCCAGCAGCCGATGGCTGCGGCCGGAAGTGTCCACAACGGCTCGATTGCGTGCGAGCAGACGAATCCTGCGCCAAGGACTGACACGAGTCCGAAGAAAATGAATACGAATAAATCTCCCAGGCCTCTGTAGCCGTAAGGATTGCTGCCAAGAGTATAATGCATTGCCGCCCGGATTGCCGCAATACCGAGGACGAGAAGGCAGATCGGCTCGAAAGAAAGAATCTTTCCGTAGCTCAGGAATATCAGGGCAAGGCCGCTGATGCAGCATAATGCCGCAATCACGGCAATGAGACGCTTCATCTGGGGGATAGTCATATCGCCATCCTGAAGGGAATAACGAATGCCCTGACGTTCAGGTGTATCCGTGCCGTGCAGGGTATCTCCAAGCTCATTCGAAAGATTGGAGAGAATCTGCAGGAATGCGGCAGTGAGCAAAAGCGTTATGACAACAGGGATATGCAGCGTCGATACGGATGAAGACAGTGACAGGCCGACAATTATTCCGGCAAGAGAAAGCGGAAGCGTACGCAGACGCAACGATTTGAGGCAGGATTTTACAGTCATATCATTTTTCTCCTGAATAAAGGCGGCAGATACCGGCGGAAAAGGATTCGTGGGTGACATTGCTATATCCGCAATCGCGCATCGTTGCCATCCACTGCTCCTTGCCGGGGAATTTCAATACGGATGCAGGCAGATAACGGTATGCCGCCCTGTCGCCTGAAACCAATCCGCCTATGAGCGGAAGGATTCCTTTGAAATAAAGGCAATAGAACCATTTCAGAACAGGATTTGACGGCAGGGAAAGTTCGAGAATGACAAGTCTTCCGCCGGGTTTGAGGACGCGCAGAATTTCTTTCAGAGCCTTCTCTCTATCTTCGAAATTGCGTATGCCGAAAGCGATTGCAGCCCTGTCGAATGTGCCGTCACCGAAACGCATACTTTCGCTGTTGCCCTGTTCGGTGTGAATCCTTGCGCCCAGGCCTGCAGATTCAACCTTGCCGGCCATAACCTCAAGCATCCCCCTGGAGAGGTCAAGCCCCGTCACGACAGTCTGAGGATCACTGTGTCTTGCAATCTCAATGCTGAAATCGCCTGTGCCGCAGGCAATGTCAAGTATCTCTTTCCGTGGCTGGCCGTCTGTAATC
The DNA here is from genome assembly GCA_045600965.1 of Bacteroidales bacterium. Lineage (GTDB taxonomy): Bacteria > Bacteroidota > Bacteroidia > Bacteroidales > UBA932 > RGIG6374. The sequence goes on from JAZRYW010000033.1 coordinate 3,434, forward strand.
AATTTCAAAGCCTTGCGTCTCCATCTCCTGTCGACACCGAGAGAGAGCAGATGGTTAAGTCTGTCATAATCTCCGGCAATAGAGTCGAACAGCGACTGTATCTTTTCCGTGTCAGGTCCTCTCATCATGCCGCCCGCCTACTTGAAAAAAGGAGTCAGTTTCTTGTTGTTGGCCAGGGACAGTGGAGCCAGCGGCTTTATCCCGATATAATTCAAGGAATAGAAAGCTGCGAGTATGGACACCTGCTCTTCATCACATCCGCTGCCACGGAAAGACTCTTCCCAGCACTTGAGCAGTTGATCGCTGCTCAGGTAGAAGAGCTCCTCGCGCTTGATATAGTAATGAGTCATAAAATACCAGTCGGCCCAGTCATAAACAGGATTGCCGTAGGAGAACAGGCCGAGGTCTATGGCATATAAGTCATTGCCTGAAAAAATGAAATTTCCGGGATGATAATCACCGTGCAGGCAGTTGTCACTTTTGGGAATCGCATCAAGGAAATCCGAAATGCGCGTCTTTTCTTCATCTGTGTACATCGCTGCGGCAGGAAGCTTGCTTTTCATCCTTTCCTCCACGGGAACGAACCTGTCCTTGTCACACGGTTTGGAGCGGATGACAGTCCCGATTTCCACGAACCTGTGGATATAGGAAGGCATATTGTTCCAGTCCTGATAAATGGCTCTGATGAGGGATTTCTTGCCGGGAATGTTCTGATAAACTGCAGCTACGCTTCCGCCAGCAACTTTCACCAGTCCGCCGGCCTTGGGAGTGGGAATTCCCAAAGAAGCGACATAAGTCGATAAGTCCTGCTCATTTTGAAGTTCTTCCAAATCGGAGTCGTCCTTGGTGAGGTACACTTTCACCAGCCACTTTCCATCAGGGCTGGTATAGCTCTTTGTTGCAGGGCGCTCGCTCAGCAAACGCCAGCCTGTAATGTCTATCTCTTTCATCATATCAAAACGGATTCTTAATCCATTATCCAGTCTTTGTCAGGGATACCTTAGCGGAAATCGAAGAGGATTATGCAGCCATTATTGTTATTTCGGTGCCAAATATAGCTATAATCCCACGATTATTTCCAGTTCTGGCGCAAATTGCAGTAATCTATTCCGAACTTCTATTTCACAATATGCACCTTGTCAGCGTTCACGTACCAGACATAGCCAGTCACCTTCCTGTCGCCACAGAGGGGAAGCGCGCGATACCATTCGCAGTACTCCGAGACCTGCCGGCTGTATCTTGACAGGTTCGCGTCCGCGGACTTCGTGAACTTGTAGTCGATGATATCCACTGTCCCGTCACTGTGGGCCACAATCCTGTCAGGACGGCGGGTGACAATGTATTCCATCCCTCCATCTGGAAGCACACGGGCGGCAACCGGTGTTTCATCGCTTCCATCACCGTTCTTCTGAAGAGTCCCTGTCTTGACAAGCATCCCCTCTTCATTGACTGTCACCGCATCGGGATCATACCACCCATACTTGGAAACAGTTCCTATCTTGGCTTTCAGGTATGCCTTGGCATCCTCTTTCGTCACCTCGAGGACACCCTCCTGCCACTTTTCCTCAACGGCGGCATCCACATCATCCACGGTATGGACCGCCGAAAGTATCGAATGCTGGAGGACGCCTTTCAATCTGGATCCGCTCACACATTCTTCGCCATCGCGGCGGAGTCCGTCAAAAAATTCGCCGGCCTTGACCGAATTGCGGACTGCCGCGCGGGATTCGAATACGGAATATTCTCCGGGTATGCGGTCCTGAAGGTGCAATTCCTCCAGCAGTCTCCTTTTTTCAGGATTCGACTCTTCTTCCGGAGTCAGATAGTCGGCGAGGGTCGCGTCAAGATCACCGGTTTCATAGGTCATTCCGTCGTCATCACTGCTGGCCAGATGTCCGTCATTCCTGTTCAGAAGATATTTCGTAGCAATGGCGGCAAGATTCTCATCCTGCATTTTGGTTTCCGCCTCGAGAATGAACAGGCCGTGCCGGGCACGGGTGAATGCCACGTAGAGAAGATTCATCGCATCTATGCATCTCTGCCTGTATTCTTCGGCATACGCGCCCCGGAAGGCGGAATCCACGTTGGTTTTTGTCAGCGATGCGTAATACACAAGGTCGCGGCTTCCTTCCGGAAGCGGCACATTGTCACACTCTGACCATTTCCGGTTATGGCGGGAGTCAAACAGCACCGCCTTGTTGGCAAACGGCACTATCACGAATTCGCCTGCAAGACCCTTCGATTTGTGGATCGTCATTATCCTCACTGCGTCTTCCGATGCGGATGAAGCGATTTTCGCATCCTTGCGGTCGAAGTATTCCAGAAAGGCGTGAAGGGAATTGCCATAATCCGCTTCATAAGCGGAAGCGATGTCAACCAGGGAACTCAGGTACGGTATGCTGCCGGTGAATTCCTTTTCGCCGGACGGCGTGGCGCAATACAGCGCCTTGAGTCTTGCAATCACTTTCTCACACAGTTCCACCAGTGTGGAATGTGCTATTGTCCCGCCATCGTCCAGGAAATTCTCCCCGAGACTGTCCACTGTCGCCTTGCTGATCTGATCCTTGCGGTTGTCCATATAGCGGAGGACTGAGAGCAGCCTGCGGGCTATGGCATTACTGGCCACATAAAGGGAATCATCGCTGTACACGCCGATTTCCTCTCGCAGAAGGTCCTCTGCGATGTGGGAGCCCTGTTCCCTGCCCTTGACCAGAATCAGTATGTCCTTCTTCTTCACACCTCTGTCACACAGGTCCCTGACAATGGAAACGACCTCCGGGTATATTAAATTCTCGGCATCGTCCGTTTTTTCGCAGTAAAAACTTTCGTAACGCACAAAGCCGTCGAAATCCTTTTTTGCCTCCTGCCCCACGGTATGCGGAACCTGATACGCTCCATTGCCATCGGGGATCAGATAGATATCCTTGAGGGTTCTGCCCGAATTCACCATCCCTGCGTCGACGTTCTCAGCGAGGGCTGCGAAAAGGTCGTTGTTGAATTCCACGATATTGCGGCCGCTGCGGAAATTGCTGTTGAGCGGTGTTTTGCTGATATATGCCGAAAAGTCATTCGGCACCTCGCTGTCGAGTATGGTGTAGTCCGAATTCCTGAAGCGATAGATGCTCTGCTTGACATCCCCCACTACAAGATTGCTGCCTCCCTTGGCGTTCGCATCCGACAGCAGAGGCTTGAAGTTCTCCCACTGTATGTGTGATGTGTCCTGGAATTCATCCAGCAGGTAGTGGTCGAAGCGCGTTCCTATCTTTTCGTAGATGAACGGAGCGTCGCTCCCGGCAATGATTTCAGAAAGGATTCTGGTTGTGTCCTCAAGACACTTGACATTGGCCGAGTCGGTCACCTGGGCGAATGACTTGAAGACGCTGACGGTGAATTTCAGGTAAGGGATATATTTCAGAAGTTCGGCGACACGGTTCTTTCTCGTGTACGCCGATACGAGACCGTTCATCAAGGAAGCGTTCTCCGCAAGGAAACGGTCCTTGCCGGGCGCATTTTTTGTGAACAGTTTGTCCTCGTCGCCCTTCAATGCCAACAGGCAGGAATCAGAGAAATTCTTGAGGCATTCCCGATAGGAAAAGACACCATCTCTGACATTCTTCTTCACGTAATTTGCATTTCCCTGATTGTATCCGTCAATGGCGCCGATAAGCCTTCCGGCAAGGTTCACGGAATCAGTCACGGCTTTTTCGCCATCGGCTGTCAAAGCCTTCTCCAGAGCCTTCACCCTGTCGCTGAACCTTGTCGTCCCTTCCTTTATTTCTTTCAGAAGATCCCCGAGAGTCGAGCCCTCCCCTGTCCCCTTCTTTTCCAGCGCGCGGATGAATTCACCTCCCATCAGAGCCTTCGCCATGTCCGTCAGGTCATGTTTGGGGTTGAATTTCTTGCCGACACGTATGTTCTCGTCCGTCAGGCTGCTTACAACTTTGAATACCGGGTCGTCTTCAGAGGTGATGCCCGAGAGAAGATTGTCGGCGGCCTCGCTCACCAGGGCATCGCGGTCGAGCTCGATTCTGTAGGAATTGAACTCCCCTATCTCCCTTGCGAAATGGCGCAGGACAGACTGGAAGAACGTGTCGATAGTGGATACGTTGAAGCGGGAATAATTGTGCAGGAGGGTGAAAAGTATGCTCTTCCACGTGGACGGATCCGAAACCGTCCTGCTGCCGCAGGTTTCGCAGAATTCTTTGTAGTAATCGCTCAAAGCGGGATTCTGCGAGAGGATGTAAAGTTCCTGCAGGATGCGGTCCTTCATCTCCGCGGTGGCCTTGTTGGTGAAGGTGACCGCAAGGATGTGCTCAAATTCCCCGGTGTCCTTCGAACCGCTCTTCGTATAAGCGTCAAGAAGGATCCTGATATATTTCTTTGCCAGCGTATAGGTCTTGCCGGAGCCGGCGGATGCGGTTATCAACTCGATCATTTCCTGCAGAGTGTTTCGTATTTGCAATATTCACAATGACGGCAGCCTATGCGGTGGCTGAATATGGTTTCCCTGTCCACAATTTCATTCAGAAGAGCCTCCAGGCGTTCGGAATATTCGTCATAGGCCTCACGGGAGAACTCACCGTCGTGTTTTTTTACAATGGAGCCCTCGGAGAGGCCGCTCCTCTGAGCCTTGAGCATAAAGGGGCAATATATGGAATTCATATATTTGGCGCCGATATGTTTCAGAAGGGCCTCTTTGCGCTCCTTACTTTCCTCATACACGCCCGCTTCGTTCCTGACATACACTTTCGTGTCTTCTTCCCCGAGTGACTTCCACAGATAATTGTAAATGAAGAGCTGTATTGAAATCTTCGGCCAGTTGTTCGAGTCCGGTATATTGAAGGCCCTGTTGACAGTTTTTCCCGCCACGGGATTGATGTCCTCGGAATAATACTTGCCTGTCTTATAGTCGACAATCCTTACGATATCGTCCTTCAGGTCGATTCTGTCTATCGCCCCGGTAAGGAAATGCCCCTTGAAACGCGCCAGAATCTTCTGCTCCAGTCCGATAATCCTGAACGGCGCATACACCTTGTCCTCTTCAAGAATCTCCCTGACGAACTGCCGAGCCTGCCCGAAGGCAATGAAAGCCTTGCCTTCCACCTCATTGACCCTGAGTTCGGACTTGAGATTCTTCTCCAGAACCGGCTCTATTTTCAGTCGCCTGATGTCATCTGTCGTGATTTCGCGGTCCAGGAAAGGCCGGTACAGGTCCTCCATCGTATTGTGGACGATGGTTCCCAGCCGGTTACCCTCCACGTCCTCAGACACCGATTCGTCGTCATCGTCGATACCCTTGACATAACTGTAATGGAAAGCCAGCTGACACGAGAGATACTTCTGGACGGATGATGCTGAAAACGGCCTGGAATAAGGATTGTCGTTAGTGTATTGGTTGTATCCCGCCGACACAGAAGATATCACGTCGTGGTTAAGGAATTTCAATGCGACCTTGTCGCGGTAAGCATACTTGAGCTGCATTATGTAACGGCTCGGCTCGCCGCTCTGCAGGCCGTCGGCAGTGCTGTTGTACACCATCCACACCCTCCTGGCGCGCGATATGAGACGGTAGAAATAGTAGGCCCAGATGGAATCCTGCTCCTCATAGGCAGGAAGGCCGAAAGCCTTGCGGATTGTATACGGGATGAAGGAGTCGGCCACGTTCTTCCGGGGGAAAACCCCTTCGGAGGAGGAAAGTATCAGGATGTTTTCGAAATCCAGGGCGCGCACCTCCAGCGGTCCCATTATCTGCAGGCCGCACAGCGGTTCTCCGTGGTAAGGGATGCTGACAGCGGAAAGAAGCTTTATCAGAAGCCTCCTGAATGTATCGAATCTCAGGTCGGTATAACGGACGTGCAGCCTGTGTGTCCTGAGATGGTTCACGACACGATAAATCTCATACATCGCCTCCCGTTCAAGGCTGTCATCATCCATACTCGCAGCGAGGAACTCGACAGTTTCGAGCAGATATGCGATGACATCGTCCAGGGAATCCCTGTCTGGCAGGTTCCGGAACACGCGGCTGAATTCAAGGTCCGGGGAAGGAATGTATGTCTGAGCCTTGTCCTTTACAGCGGATATCCTGTCGGAGCATTCCGTATGGGCGCGCAGAAAGATTGTCGATGAGAATATGTCCCATACGTCCCTGTGGTAGAAACGGCCCGGACGTTTGCCGTCGAAGAGTCTCAATATGGAGACGAAGAGCGCATATGAGCCGGAAAGGCTCAGAGGCGAGCCCATAGTCACATTTAGGACATTGACTGACTCTGTGGGGATTGATGTCAGCACGGACTGGAGTTGAGACTCATCCGGAAGCAGCAGAAGCGTCCTTTCGTCGACAGGTCCCTCCACTTCCTTGAGGAATGACGGGATGAGTTTGCTCTGTGCGACCGTGGTGCTTGTGGAAATCACGGAAATCTCCGGAAGAGGTCCGTATTTTACAGGAAATGCCTGAGGCAGATGGTTTGCGCCGGGTTCGAGATACCTGCGGATAAAATGTGAGGCCTTGTTCTGAGTGTCGGCAAGAAGAGGAGAATCATAGCGCGGGTCCGTCGGGAAATCCCAGCAGAACCGGGCGAACCCGTCTTCCTTGGCAAGATGGCGCAGGAACGTCAGCTCTGCGTTCGACAGGACATTCAGTCCTACAAAGACAACCCTCCGGGCATTGGGATACATATGCTGCAGATTCTCCTTGCTCTCGGCGGGATGTTCGGCGACGTGCCGGAAAATCATTCCTTCGTATGCAAGCCCCTTTTCCCTGAGCGATTTGTTGAAGGCCTCGTATATCGGCAGCAGCAGATCCCAGATGGCGATGAAGGTCCTGTGATATTCCTTCGAGAAGTTTCCGTCCTTACCCTTCAGGCTGCCTACCAGCGAGCAGATTGCATCATACTGCGCCTCGGTGGCGAACTCCTTCGGATCCACGGCAATGTTCCTGTAGTCTGCGATGTTCTGCAGAATCTGCGTGGGGTCAGCAAGATATTTGTCGATGTCTCCGAAGTCGCCCAGGATCACGCCGCCCCAGAACAGGAAATCGTCAAAAGGCTCGGCAGTCTGTCCCGAAGAAGCCTTGACCTGGCAATAGACGTCATACAGCTCAACGAGCAGCGTGAGTTCATCCGCAAGCGAGCCCTGCCTGTAGAGTGACCTGAAGAGGTCGGAAATCGTCGTGAGCAGGGGCATACTTGCGCTGACATTCTCCTCAAGCATCTTTTCGCCGAAATACTTCTTGAAGAATATCTGGCTGCGCCTGTTGGGGAATACGAACAGCGTTGTCCCCCCCTGGGCGAAATAATGGTCCACGACCTGACGAAGAAACGGTTTTTCCATATGATTGACTATTCCTGATTTCAACACATAATCTTACCTTACATCACCTGCAAAACTAACAATTTTATTCAGATTTTTGTAAGGTAAGATAATGAAACCACTCCTCATTGACGTCACTTCAATATGATGATGAAGTATGACCAGAAGAGCTCTTCGCCGTCATATCCGAAGTATTTGGCCGGAGTGTCGTCCTCATAGAGATACGGTCCCATTTCAATGCCTTCGACGTCTCTGATAACGGACTTGTCGCCGCATACGAACCTCACCTTTTCCGGCAGGACGATCTCATCTTCGGAAGCATATTTGAGAATGACTTCTTCGAGCCTTCTGTTGAGGGCATATTCGAATTCCTTCTCCCCTGCCTCGACCGAGGCCATCACAGCCTTGCTTGCAGGCATAACAAGCGTCATCCCCTCCCATCCGGGCTTGAGGAATTCAACCTTGTGAGCGGCGGGAAGATTGTTCTCGTCAATGTCGAACTCGAACAGATGGCCTCTCACGCCCTTTACGTTAGGGATGGGCTCATCGAAGAGGTATGCATCCCTCAGACACCAGTGGAAGGCATCTTTCTGCGCCCAGAACGAATCGGAGTCTTTCACGATCCGGTAGCAGTCCACGTATCCGATGATGGAGCCGTAAGGCATCTCGTCGTATTCGGGGATCTGCCCCATCATCCTGGCGTTCCTGATTTCGGCGGTGTAGTCGTCCATCTGTTGTTCGAAATAATTGGGAACCTTGGCCTTGGTGGCGTGAATGAGGATTCTGCCCGGAGCCTGAGCCGACTGCCACAGTCTGTTTTCAACATCCTTGATTCCTGAGCAGATAACTGACGCCCAGGGTTGTGTTACTGACAATGCTTTCATAACCAATAATTTTAGAAACTGTTTACATTCCAGTTGCAAAAATATGGTATGGAAGTGTCAATTTCTGTCACTCAAATCCCGGAGAGGAATTCCCTGGTCACAGCCCTGACGTAGTCCTTCAGCAGTTCACCCTCGACAATCTCCACATCGGCGGCAAGCCCCATAACGAACCTGCCCGCCCCGAATACCGAAAAGATGTCCGTTTCCAGCATCCAGCAGGCCTTCGAGTCATACTCCGGCGGCTCACATTCAGATACATATCCGGCCGAGAGCGGATATTCCTCCAGAAGCAGGTTCTTGGCAAGAAGAGTCATCCTCAGCCTTATATGCATCCTGCCATCACCTGACATACGGAATATGTCCGTCTCCTTCAGCTTATGCCTGTCTTCAAACTCCCAGCTCTCGTCAAGGAATTCTATCGAGCCTATGCGGCTTATCTTGAACACTTTGTTTATTCCGGCCTCGATATCGTAGGCCCACACGTCCACGGCGTTGGTGGTGAATGCGAAAGGTTCTACGGTATAGCTGCAGGTTTCAAGGGCCGTACCGGATTCGTAGTCGCGGAGGATCACTTTCCCCTTGCCGTATATGGCGTCCTCAAGGCACTCTATCTTTTCTGCATTCAACCTGTTGTCGGTATAACTGGCAAGCGAGGTGCATTCATACACGGCGGAGAGCTTCTTCTTCAGGTTCGCCTTCAGCGTATTCTGCGAATCAAGGCTGTCGATCATATAATTGATCAGATATGCCTCCTCATCCGAGAAGCATACCAGTCTGTCAAGGTCTACGCCACGGCGTCCGGTCTTCACGAGCCTGGGAACGTTCCCGTTGAGCTTAACGATGGTGAAGCCGGATTGTCTGAACGAGTCCAGATAACGGAAAAGCGACCTTCTGGAGATGTCCAGTTTGGCATATAACTGGTCATAGGTATAGTACACCGGTCCGGACATATACTGAATGAGTTTGAGCAGACGTTCAATTTTCGGCTGATCCATATAATTGCTTTTTCTGCAAATATATGAAATCCGCCGCCTGCCTGTTCACCCTCCCCCGGGCTTTCAACTGCCGCCGGCCATTCGCACGGGAGGCCCGGAGCCAGGAAAGCGGGGCCGAGTCCCGAACCGCAGCCAGCGCCATAGCTTGGGCAGAAAGGATCCGGAACCCGGGCTATTGCCGGAAGTGGCCTGAGGTTGGGACGGAGCGTGAAAGCTGGTATCAACAAGGGCGGAATCGAAACTCAGGACGGATGAAATCGGTTTGCCATATTGGTGGATATGTCCTATTTTTGTCAAAGGAACAAACAACGCCAACAACCCGGATCTGCCCAAGCTGAGCCAGGCTGACAAGCCAAACTGCCATCCCAGGCCGAAAACCCGGCCAACCAACCCGGGCAAACTGTTCAATCAAACGATATGAAAAGATTTTTTATTATTGCATTTCTCATTGCGGTGACAACGGTGACATTCGCACAGACCAAAAAAGTATCCGTGCTCGGAGACTCATATTCAACTTTCAAAGGATGGAATCCGGAAGGATACGCCCCTTTCTATCCCGATGCCAACAACGACGTTAAAGACGTCGGGCAAACCTGGTGGAGCCTGTACATCAAGGCCAAGGGCTATGAACTCGAAAAGAACAACTCCTGGGGCGGCACAACGATATGCGGCACGGGATATATGCGTATGAATTCCTACGCATCATCATTCGTAACACGAATTGACAGCCTTGGCTGCCCCGACATCATTTTCGTGTTCGGTGGAACGAATGACGCCTGGGCCAATTCACCTGTAGGCGAATACCAGTATTCGGACTGGACTGTGGATGACTGCAAGTCATTCCGCCCTGCCCTCGCCTGCCTGCTTGACGGCCTTAAGAAAAAATATCCCGAGGCGCAGATCTATTCGATCCTCAACTCTGAATTGAGGGAGGAAATCAACGAATCGATGCGCGCCGTATGCGAACACTACGGCATTCAGCTCATTGAACTTCACGACATCGAGAAGCAGAACGGCCATCCGTCGGTCAAGGGTATGGAGGCCATCAGCGAGCAGCTTCAGGAGGCAATAAAGGACTGACACAAAGGCCTGACCTTGCGGGCGGCGAATCCCCGGACTATGATACGAAAGGCTACTACAGATGATATCCCCGCCATCAGAGAGATGGCGGATGTCGTTTTCCGTCTGACCTACAGGGATATCCTATCTCCCGAGCAGATGGAATATATGTTGGATTGGATGTATTCCGAAGACAGTCTCAAAAGTCAGATGCTCTCCCGCGGCCACGTTTTCTACATCGAGGAAGGCCGGGGCTATGTATCGCTCCGATACGAAGGCCGTCAGGAAGACGGCAGGGACCTTTTCCATATCGAGAAACTGTATGTTATGCCCTTCTGTCAAGGGACGGGCCTCGGGCGAAGGCTTTTCGACAAGGCCGTCGACTGCGCGAAGCAGTTTTCAGGCAACCCGGTCAGGATTGAACTTAACGTGAACAGATACAACAAGGCCACAGGCTTCTATGAGCATCTGGGAATGAAGAAAGCCCGGACCGGTGATTTCCCCATCGGACGGGGATTCTTTATGAATGACTACATTATGGCCCTTGAAGTGGGAGAACGAAAGGGCGACGGCGGACGCTGTTTTGACTAATTCAGAACTGCCCCGCTATTAGGGAAGGCTACAATCCGACACATAATTGAGCGATTTAGAGACCGTCAGGCCGTTGGAAAAGTCCCTTCAGCGGGAGAGGGATTCAGGGATGGGGACAAAAAAAATAAGAAAGTGCTGTGGGAAAAAGTTTCGCAAGTTCTCACTTCACTTTGATTATCAACGATATAAGTACTTGCGAAACTTGAGTATTGAACTATATTTTGATAGGATGAGAACATATCGCTTTGCTTTTCTTTCAATTCTGCTAATTTCGTCATTCCTGATGTATTCCTGTCAAGAAGCAATAGAATCTCAGGTGGCTGTTGAGCAGGGGTATTTTACGCTGCATGCGCAAAATGAATCGGATTTTCATATTCGGGGTGAAGAAGAATCACTCACCCGATCTGTCCTTCAGCCCGATGGGAGCGTGTTCTGGTCTCCCTCTGACAGCATCAGTTTCTTCATCGGAGATGGAACTGATGGCGGCTATCCGCTGGTGTCGAACAACACGTCAACCGCCGCTCAGGCAGATTTCATAGGCAGGATTGGAAACAGTCCGCAAGGCGCCACCTATTATGCCGTTTATCCATACAATGCCAAATCATCTTGTACGGAGTCCACTTTATATACTTACCTGCCTTCTGAGCAGACAGCGGTGGAAGGCTCATTTGACGATGACTTGTTCATCAGCGTGGCCACATCGCAGACCAACGAGATGAATTTTTATCACGTATGCGGAGGCTTCAAGTTCTCGGTGAGTGGCGAAGGCATTCGAAAGGTTGTTTTCAGGAACAACGACGGCGGTTTGTTGGCCGGCCGCCTCACGATAAGTTTTGACGAATCAGGCTGTCCGGTGGTGAATAGCATAACGGATGGCACCGATGCCATCACGGTGAGTGCTCCTGACGGAGGTACATTCATTCCGGACAAATATTATTACGCCATACTGCCACCCACAAGATTCACGAAGGGAATGACCATCACCTACCATCGTGAATCCGAACATTGCGTTTTCAAAAGTACGAAGGATTTTTCTGTAAAGCGTGCCGTATTCAGCAGGGTGTATGGCAAGGATGAGGGACTAACCTATTGGAGAACCGTTAATTCGTATGCCCGATTCAAGCGCGGTTCCCAGATACTTCCCGAAGGCATTGATAAGAATACAATCACGGAGATTCATTTTCATATCAATTCCGACAAGAAGACGGATATGTCTCCATCTTATGAGTCGCGCGACAAATTTATGCCGATTTATTTTGAATTGGACGGCACAGTGGCGCATTTCTATACCCCGGCCGATTGCTATACGGCATTTAGTATGAATGGGATGTTCTCAGATTTTTCATCCCTGAAATCCTTGGATTTAAGATCCTTTGATACGTCGGATGTTTATGTATTAAGTGGTATGTTTAGAGGCTGTAAACAATTGTCATCTTTGGATATTAGCAGTTTCAATACATCCAACGTGACCACTATGTTACTGATGTTTAATGGTTGCAGCAGTTTGTCATCCTTGGACTTGAGCCATTTTGATACATCGAATGTTACTGATATGAGATACATGTTTGCTGGTTGTAGTATCTTGACATCCTTGGACTTGAGTCATTTTGACACATCGAATGTTACTGATATGACTAGTATGTTTTCTGATTGTAAACTATTGTCATCCTTGGACTTGAGCCATTTTGACACATCGAATGTCACTGATATGACTAATATGTTTTGTAACTGTAACCGCTTGTCATCTTTGGATATCAGTAGTTTCAATACATCCAATGTGACCACTATGTTACAGATGTTTTGTGATTGTAGCAGTTTGTCATCCTTGGACTTGAGCCATTTTGATACATCGAATGTTACTGATATGCGCAGCATATTTGCTGGTTGTAGTAGCTTGACTTCCTTGGATATCAGTAGTTTCAATACATCCAATGTGACCACTATGTTACAGATGTTTTCGCATTGTCGCGGCTTGACAACCTTGGACCTGAGCCATTTTGACACTTCGAATGTTACTGATATGAGCAGCATGTTTAGTCAATGTGGTGGTTTGAGTTCATTGAATATTTCCGGTTTCAACACCTCAAAAGTAACTAGCATGTTACAGATGTTTTATGATTGTCCCTGCTTGACGTCCTTGGACCTGAGCCATTTTGACACTTCGAGTGTTACTGATATGAGAAACATGTTTTGTAACTGTAAGCGCTTGACATCTTTGGACTTGAGTCATTTTGACACATCGAATGTTACTGATATGAGTAATATGTTTATTGATTGTAAACTATTGTCATCTTTGGATATCAGCAGTTTCAATACATCCAACGTGACCACTATGTTACAGATGTTTTGTAATTGTAGCAGTTTGTCATCCTTGGACTTGAGCCATTTTGACACATCGAATGTCACTGATATGACTAATATGTTTTATAAATGTAAAAATCTGACATCATTGAATATTACCGGTTTTAACACCTCAAAGGTTGAAACGCTACATGGCATGTTTTCCTCTACTGGCTTGTCAACGTTGGATTTGCGTCATTTTACCACATCGAATGTAACCGATATGTCTTTTCTTGTGGAGGATTCCCCTAATCTTGAGTATGTAAATTTAAGCAGTTTCAATACAGAAAAAGTGCAGGAAATGGTTGCAATGTTTCAGAAATGCAAATCGCTCAAACGAATAGATTTAAGCAACTTCGCCACACCTGCTCTCAGGGATATTTCTCAAATGTTTTATGGATGCACAGGGCTCAGACGATTGATTTTGTCGAATTTCGATATGAGTTTGGTGAATGCAAAATATGCTGCCTGCTATAATCTTACGGGTCAATCAAAATCGTGTAAGATAATTTGCAGTACTGCTACAAAGCACGTCTTGGAAGATGAATCGACGTACTTGGGTAATACAAGTGAATACATACATTGGTACTTGGATGGGGCAATGCCCGAGAGTGACGATGACGATGATGAAGATGTGGAACTTTATGCCAGCACCGACTACAGCATGGATGGCAAATACTCCGTTCTGCAGAAAGCCACTCAAGGCAATGGTATTGACATCGTGTTTATCGGTGATGCCTATTCGGACAGGCTGATTGCCGATGGCACATACGATGCGACTATGAAACGGGCAATGGAGGAATTTTTCAAGGAGGAACCATACAAATCCCTGCGTAACTTATTTAATGTATATGAGGTGTATGCTGTGTCGAAAAACGAGACAGTTGATGGTATCACCGCCCTAAGTACTTGGTTTGGCGAAGGCTCACATATCGGAGGTAATGATGGAAAAGCCCTGGCCTATGCAACTCAAATACCTTCGGTCACCAATCTGGACAATACATTGATAAACGTAATCATCAACCGCAGGGCGTATGCCGGGACGTCCTATATGTATTATTCTTCATCCGGGGATTACGGTAGCGGCCTTTCGGTGACATACATACCTTTGTGTCAATCTGATGAGGAATTTGGAAACACACTGCGGCATGAGGCTGGAGGTCATGGTTTCGCCAAGTTGGCCGATGAGTATTGGTATGATGAAAATGGCGAAATCAGCAAGGAAGAAAGGGAAAATATGGTGGCTATGTCTGCATACGGATGGTATAAGAATGTTGATTTCACCGACAATCTGATGGATATAAAGTGGAACAGGTTCGTCTTCGATTCCCGCTACTCTTCGCAGTGCATTGCAGCATACCTCGGAGGATCTACTTATCCATTTGGTGTTTGGAGACCTACGGAATACAGTATCATGCGCTATAACACAGATGGGTACAATGCGCCATCGCGCGAAGCAATCTACTACAGGGCAAACAAATTGGCATACGGTGAGTCGTGGAAGTAAGATTATGAGACATTCGTGAATTTCGACCTTGCCACTTATAGCGCGAAGGTTGCTGCCAGAGCCGCATATACGCCATCGCCCAGTTTCCGTCCTACACATCCACCTGTTATTGTGAAAGATAATTGGAGGGATGTGCTGAAAAACAATAGCGTAAGGAAAAAAGTTGTAAAACGGACACCTTCTGGCACCTTGAAAACCATTAAAATAAAAGAAATCGAAACTGATAAGAACACAAGTGATTTATGAAAAGAGGAATAATATATTCATTTGTCTGCATATTGTTGTTTGTGGCATTAACTTCTGGTTGCCAGAAACCTGATGTAGCTGTGACGGCTGTTACCTTGAGCCAAAACAGTTTAATATTGCGTACAGGACAGGCTTCTACCATTTTTGCCAATATCGAACCGGATGATGCCACCGACAAGACCGTGACCTGGACAAGTTCCAACGCAGAAGTCGCCACAGTGGACGATGGTGTGATAACGGCTTTGAAAGTTGGCTCAGCCACAATCACGGCGAGAGCGGGTGACAAGAGCGCGTCGTGTGCCGTGACGGTGGAGGCGACTCCGGTGTCCGATGTAACGGTTGACCCCACGCAGGTAACGTTGAAGGCCGGACAGAGCGCAACACTGTCTGCAACCGTTTCTCCGGATGATGCCACCGACAAGACCGTGGTCTGGACCAGCTCCAACACTGAGGTTGCCACAGTAGCCTACGGTGTGGTGACGGCTCGGAAAGTGGGTACAGCCACCATCACGGCGAAAGCGTGCGACAAGAGTGCAACGTGTGCCGTGACGGTGGAGGCGACACCGGTGTCCGGTGTGACGGTTGAACCCACGCTGTTAACGTTGAAGGCAGGCCAGACGGCAACGCTGTCTGCAGCCGTTTCTCCGGATGATGCCACAGACAAGACCGTGATCTGGACCAGCTCCAACGCAGAAGTCGCCACAGTGGACGATGGTGTGATAACGGCTTTGAAGGTTGGTTCCGCCACCATCACGGCGAAAGCGGGCGACAAGAGTGCAACGTGTGCCGTGACGGTGGAAAATACAGCAGGAGGCGGTATGGAACCGACAGCGGAGGGAGATTTGGATTTATGATTTTCGCTTGAACTAATTGTCCGTTAAAGTTCCCGGAGAAACCAGTCGGTGAGTTTCCGGTAAAGATAGTCCCTCTCGTGGCGTTCGCCCGCCTTGCTATCGCCCTTAGGCCTGCCCGCGCCGGTCCTGGCTCCAGACCCGGCTTCGGCCCTCTCAAAAGAACAAATCGGCCCGAAATGTTCTTCTGACTGCGCCCGGGCCCTCTCAAAAGAACAAAATGGCCGGATTTGTTCTTCTGCGGTGGCTCACGCAGGTCATTTGCTACGAAATTGTAAGCATCCGACGAAATGCATATTGTAGCGGGGAGTGATCCTCGCTACTTTTGCAAAAAATCAAGATCTTATGATGACACGAGAGGAAATCGCTGCAATCGACAGGGAGTGCGAGTCGCAGCACATCAGCCAGCATGAATATCTGGACAGTCACGGAATAGCCAGGCATCAGTACTACCGGTGGAAGCGCCGGTATCGTGAAGAGGATGAACAGTCGCTGGTCCCTGCGGGGTTCGTTCCGATGATGCCGGGTGCGGCTGCATCCCAGCCGTTTTCCGCACATAAATCCAGAGGGAAGCAGCAGAAGTCACAAGATCAGGAAAGCTTCCTGACAGTGGAAATCCGCACGTCCTGCGGTTCGGCGATGCGCATTCAGGGGAACATGACCGCAGCGCACCTGCGGGAGATAATATCTGCGAGCAATGTTTAGTCTGGACGGTGGCGTAAAGTACTGGCTGTACAACAAGCCGGTGGATATGCGCAAGAGCTTCAACGGGCTGAGTGGCATCGTGACCAACGGGATGTGCGCAAGTCTGCGAAGTGGTGACGTGTACATCTTCATGAATGCGAGCCGTAATATGATGAAGATGCTACGTCAGGAGGAAGGGGGCTTGGTGCTGTACGCTGTCCGTCTTGACATGGGCCGCATGAAACCTGTTGTCCAGATGTCTGATGACGAGGTGATATCCTCTGGGATCTCCTATGAAGATATGCTCGGGATGGTGCGTTCAGCCCTCGACAGCCCGTATGTAAGGAGGATGAAGATGCTCTCGAAAAGCCTCTGAAAAATCGACAAAATATATCAAAGAAAAAGTGTCATAGACTTGCATATATGGCACTTTTTTCGTACCTTTATACTATGGAAATCAAGGAGATACAGACTCTTGTCGAGGAGAATAAACGGCTTCGGATGCAAGTCGAAAGGCTCTCCGGAGAGAAGTCTGTCCTTTCCGCCGAGAAAGAAGTCCTTTCCGAAAAGGTCAATCTTCTTACGAAGGCGAATGCGGAGCTCGAAACTGCCAACGCATCCTTAAAGTCCATGATGGACTGGTTCCGCAAGAAGCTCTTCGGCAAGATGAGCGAGAAGAACCTCCCGCTTGACCCGTCGGCTCTTGAGCCGACTCTGTTCGACGAGCATTTGAGCGAAGAGGAGCAGGCTGCCCTTGACGCCGAAGTCAAGGCAATGGAGGAACAGAATGCCAAGACCATTGAAGTCAAGGCGCATAAGCGTGAAGTCCGCAAGCCTGTATACTCCAATCTCCCCGTCATCGTCACCGACATCTATCCCGAGGGGATGAAGGACAATCCGGACTATGTGGAGATAGGAGTCGAGAATACCGACCGGATTGCAATCAGGCCCGCACAGATGTTCGTCGAAAGGATTGCCCGCCACAAGTTCGTCCTCAAGAGCAGCCTTCAGGTGGAGAATCCTGACAGGCAGGCCTTCGAGATAGCTTCTCTGCCTGAGATGATAATCCCGAAGGGGATGGCATCCGAAAGCCTTCTGGCCGACATCCTTATAAACAAGTACTTCTATCACCTGCCGTTCTACAGACAGATACAGAAATACAAGGAACTGGGCGTGGCACTGAGCGATGCGACGATAAACGACTGGTTCGCCGCTGTCTGCACGAAGTTGCGGCCTCTATATGACAAGTTGCGGGAACAGATAATGAAGAAGGACTACATACAGGTGGATGAGAGCACGTTGCCGGTGATCGACAACGAGAAGCACCGTGCGGTGAAGGGCTACATGTGGGCCGTGAGGGATGCCGTGGGCGGGAGTGTCTACTTCCATTATGATATGGGGTCCCGGAGCGGCGACACCGCACGGAAGCTTATCGGAGGATACCGGGGAGCCGTGCAGACTGACGGATACGAGGTGTACGAGTCCTTCGAGAACGCCCCGGGTAAACGTATGATAGGCTGCTGGGCTCACGTAAGGCGCAAGTTCGTGGAAGCCCTGGACGAGGACCGAAAGCATGCGAGCGAAGCAATCGTCTATATCAGCAAGCTATACAAACTGGAGACCGATATGAAGGAGGCCGGACTTGATGCAGATGCTGTCAGGGAGCGCAGGGAAAAGGAAGCGTATCCCATCATACAGGACTTCGAGAAATGGATGAACTCCGTCGCGAACCGCTTCTCGCCAAAATCCAGGATGGGCAAGGCCATCGTCTATACATACACCCTTCTTCCGAGGCTGAGCCGCTATGTTCTTGACGGTCGGTACAACATCGACAACAACGGTGTGGAGAACGCCATAAGGCCTCTGGCGCTGGGAAGGAAGAACTATCTTTTCTGCGGTAATCACGATGCCGCAGTGCGTGCGGCCATCGTGTATTCGCTCTTCGCCTGCTGCAAGGCGCACGATGTCGAAATCAGGCCATGGCTCGAAGACACGCTCAAACGGATCCCTACCGAAAAGGACATCACAATGCTACTTCCGGAGAACTGGCAGCCAGTGACGGCAAAGTAACAGTCACTGACAGCGAGTGACGGTCAGTGACACGTCACTTGACGAAAGTGGCAGCAAACTCTCAAAAGTTGCTGCCACTTCGTTGTTATATGGTGTCACACGTACTTTGTCGGAGGCTTACTGAAATAGTTTTCTCTGTGCAGATTCATTGCACTCCCATATAATAACTTTGCTTTGTCAACAGATAACATCCCTGTTGGCCGCTCGAAGAATATGCACGAACTTATTTGTCCCAACTGTAAAAAACCATTCACCGTCAACGAAGACGATTACGCTGCCATCCTTAGTCAAGTCAAGGGTGCTGAGTTTAATGCCGAGGTAGACCGCCGTATTGCCGAACTTCACAAACAGCAGGAAGCAGAGCAGAAAGCGCGCGATGCCCAGGCGGGGCAGGAACATCAGAAAGAACTGTCCGAAAAAGACAAAGTTATCAGTGAAAAGGATAGCGAAATCCTTCGGCTCAAAGAACAGATTACGTCCATAAGAGACAAACGCGAGTTGGAACTCAGTGCTGCCGTAACGGAGAAAGAGAAGGAGATCGCATCTCTCCGAGCTACTCTCGAGCAAAATGCTCAGACTTTAGAGATCGCTGTCCTTCGCGAACGACAGCAAGCTAAGGAAGAAGTACAGGCTAAGGAGACAGAAATTGCCGACCTTAAATCACAGGCAAAACTTGCGGCTTCGGAAGCGACACTTCGCGAACAAAGCATTGTAAATGATTACGAAGGCAAACTGCAGGTCGCAAAGTCTGAAGCTTCTGTGCGAGAAAAAGGGCTGAAGGACGACTATGAAACTCGCCTTCGTTTCGCCAATGAAGAGGTTGAACGGCTCAAGGATTTCAAGGCACGTCTTTCCACTAAAATGGTCGGTGAGACCCTTGAGGCACACTGTAGCAACATTTTTAATGGCGAGATGCGCCCTATGTTCCCGAACGCATATTTCGAGAAAGATAACGACGCTTCCAGCGGCTCGAAAGGCGACTTCATCTTTCGTGATAAAGAGGATGGTACCGAGTACATCTCCATTATGTTCGAGATGAAGAACGAGATGGACGAAACAGCTACCAAACATAAAAATGAGGATTTCTTCAAGAAATTGGATCAGGACCGTAACGAAAAGAAGTGCGAATATGCAGTTCTTGTATCCCTCCTAGAGCCTGAAAGCGAGCTGTACAATACCGGTATTGTCGATGTCTCATATCGATACCCGAAAATGTTCGTTATACGTCCACAGTTCTTCAAATCATTAATAATGCTTCTTGTTAATGCCTCCAGAAATGCCGTTGCATATAAAAAGGAATTGGTCCTTGCTCGCAGTCAGAATGTAGATGTGACCAACTTCGAGAACAAGTTGATAGAATTTCGGAATAAGTTTGGGGATCACTATACGCGAGCCGCTGGAAAATTTGAAGATGCCATAAAGCAGATAGATGACACCATCAAGAAACTCCAAGCCGTTAAGAAGAGTTTCGAACAATCCGAAAACTATCTGCGATTGGCAAATCAAGATACTGAAGAGTTGACTATCCGGAAATTGACCTACAAGAATCCTACGATGAAGGCTAAATTCGAGGAAGCTCACAAGAATTGTGCAGAAGACAATCAAGAATCGTAATTCTTCATTTGTTATTACGGCTATGATTGTCCCGTCGATGTCAAATCTTGCTATATGTTCAATCCGTCATTACCGGGACCACCTGAATTGTGCTCTTGGGAAAACAATGGCCATTGCATCAGAGGTGATGGGTTATCTGATGGAAGGCGAATAGTTGGCTTTCCAAGAAATTTTCCTAACTTGCAGCCACTATCGATGCGCAGTGGCCTTGATTTATGTATTTGCAAGCTCTGCAGGTCGCTCTGACCGGGTATCTGACACCCTTTTCTCGCTCTTGTGCATCAGTAAGCATTTTTGTTTTTACCGGGAATCGGTATTGGTCCGATGGGGTCATATCATTCCTTAAATGAGCCGTTATGAGCGATTTTTCAAATAAAGAAGGGAGATGCCTTCTGTGTTTCAACGAATTGAGCCCCTGTTACCATCTGTGGACTCCGGAGAACTTTGAAATCATATTTCGGAACGACGCCGAGTTCCGTATCGGAATGGGGATAATGGCTATCGCCGCCAAGTGTTTCCCGGATGTACGGATCATCACTTTCGAGTTGATGACAAACCATATGCATATTATGGCTGCAGGTGATGAGTCAAGGTTAAGCCAAATGTTCGAGCTGATAAAGAAGCTGTTGATCCGAATGGCCGGGGATGCCGGTCGAACAATAAACTGGACCGCATTCAAACCGGGGATACGGCATTTGAACGACCTTGCTGATGCAAGGAACGTCCTGATATACGACAACAGAAACGGATTTCTTGTGCACGACAACTACACTCCCTTTTCATATCCCTGGGGAGCGAATTCCTGCTATTTCAATCCGGTTGCAAAAAAGAGATTCCAGGAGTCATCCGTACCATCAACCATCAAGGAGCGCCGCTCGATATTCCGCTCTCATATTTCCGACGGGATTCAAGGGCTGAGGCTGTTGGACGGTTGTTTCTCTTCTTTTTCTTTCTGCGATATCGAGGCTGGAGAAAGCATCTTTCGTAACGCGGTACATTATTTCCATATGCTGGGCAGAAATATCGAAAGCAACAAGGAGATTGCAAAGGAAATCGGAGAAAGTATATCATACACTGAGGATGAGCTATATGCGGCAGTCAGTGCGAAATGCCGGAATGAATACGGAACGGCCAACCCGTCCCAGATTCCCTCCGATGGAAAAATCGCAATGGCAAAGGTGATGCGATATGAGTATAATGCGACGCTGAAGCAAATTCAGAGGATGCTTCGCCTGGACTCAAGGGTGCTGCTCCCGATTTTCGGCTCGCAAGGATAATCCGGTTCGGCTCGTTATGCCAATCCCGGGGGAATATCGGGATAAAATTCCCCCGGAATGACATTCGAAAGAGCAAACGGGGGAGAAAACGCTGAAAATTCCCCCGGAATGGCATTCGAAAGGACAAACGGGGGAGAAAATGCTGAAAATTCCCCCGGAATGACATTCGAAAGGACAAACGGGGGAGAAAATGCTGAAAATTCCCCCGATTGTCCAATTATGAAGGTGGTGGAACAAAGAATGTTGGAGTTGGCCGGCCGAAGACCTGTCCACCGGCGGGCAAAAGCCCTCTCAAAAGAACAAAATGACTGGATTTGTTCTTCTGGCTGCGCCAGGATCCTCTCAAAAGAACAAAAAGGCTGGATTTGTTCTTCTGCGGGGGCTCACGCCAGGTCATTTGCTACGAAATCTGCTGAAAACGTAGCAAAGTGGAGTTTGCCTGCGGATTTTTCGGCGGGGGTGTCTGGGGGTCTCCGGGTGTTTCCGGGTGTTTCCGGGTGTTTCCGGGCTCCGGCCCCGGCAACTGCCCGGGCTTCCAGCCTGGCTCCGGCCCTGGCCCAAGGCCTGGTTTCGGCCCCGGCTTCAGCCTAGCTCCAGGCCTGGTTTCGGCCCCGGCAACTGCCCGGGCTTCCAGCCCGGCTTCGGCCCCGGCTCCGGCAGGGCTTCTGCGCCCGGCCCTTCCCCAAATGAAACCGTGGTATTGGCGGGCTTCAGCGCAACGTTTCTGGTCTGGTTGTCCTTCTGCGGTGGCCGGGGCAAAACCGAAAATCACCTGGCATGGGGATGTGGGTTCTGTGGGGCTGTGGCGGGGGATGCGATGCCAGGTGAACGAAATTTGCCACCACCTGGCGGGACACCCCTTGCCCTAGGTGCCTCTGAGGCCATATGCGATGCCAGGTGTTTTTTGCTTTCCCTTTCCCGTGTGCCCGAAAGCCATTTCCCCGGCCGGGCTAAACCAGCAAAGCAAGCTGTTCGAGGTCCGAAGGGCCGATGGCGGCATCAGCCGCCGTGCCGGAGCATCAGCGACAGTGGGTTGAGAAGCGGAGACGCGGTGCAGCCGCGGAGTCCCTTTACCCGCACGGTTGCCGGCCACTTCGTGAGCCGGCAACGAAAAAGCCTTCAGCATCGCCGGAGGCTTTTTCGAGTGCGGGTAAAGGGACTCGAACCCTTACGCACTAAGGCACTAGATCCTAAGTCTAGCTTGGCTACCAATTACAACATACCCGCATTGTGCGTCGCAAAGTTACTGAAAAAAAACTATGCGTCAAAGGATTTGCCCAACACCAGGACTGCCCAGCCGTCACGTGACCGGTCCGAAATATATGTCATACCGGCCTTCTGCGCCTCCTCGAGCAGCATAGGGATGTCGGCCGTATAGAAACCGCTGAGCAGCAGCACGCCACCGGGACGCAGGCCACGGGAATAGGTCGTCATATCCTGCAGCAGGATATTGCGGTTGATGTTGGCCAGAATGCAGTCATACCTCCCGGCCTGAATGAGCGATGCGTCGCCATATCTTACGGCCACCATCTTCCCCACCCTGTTGCGGCGGGCATTGTCGACGGCTGACCATACAGCAGTCTGGTCGATGTCGATGGCGTGGACGGGAATGGAGGCCTTGAGCTTGGCGGCCATTATTGCCAGCACTCCTGTGCCGCAGCCCATATCGAGCACATCCCTGCCCCTGATATATTCGGGATGGGAGATAAGGGCATCCAGAAGCATATAGGTTGTCTGGTGATGGCCGGTTCCGAAAGCCATCCTTGGATCAAGGGTGATGTTGAAGCGTGTACGGGGCAGGCCCTTGTGGAAAGGGGCCTTCACCGTGCATCTCCCCTCCACCACTATCGGATCGAAGTTGCTCTCCCACTCCCTGTTCCAGTTCTGTTCGGCGATAAGGTCGGCGGTCCACGACACTTCCATCTCTCCGCCGAAGGCGCTCATCACGGTTTTGAGGTTCTGACGGGAGAATTTGTCACGCGGGATATAGGCCTTGAGGAATCCGTTCTCCGTGACAAAAGATTCAAAGCCCAACTCCTCGACAGTGGCCACGACTATGTCGGCGTTGTCTTCGGAGAAGGGCTTTATTTCAAATGTGACTTCGATGTAGTCCACGGATCAATATGACTGTGCGATGGCGATGAAGTCGGCTGCCTTGAGGGCAGCTCCGCCAATCAGGCCGCCGTCGATGTCGGGGCAGGCAAAGAGTTCCTTTGCGTTGGAAGGCTTGCAGCTTCCGCCGTAGAGGATGGTGATCTCTTCTGCAAGAGCACCGAACTTCGAAGCGAGTATGTCACGGGTGAACTTGTGGATTTCCTGGGCCTGCTCAGCAGTTGCGGTCACGCCGGTGCCGATTGCCCATACGGGTTCATAGGCGACGATGACGTTGGCCATCTCTTCGGCAGTGAGGGTGAAGAGGACTTCTTCTATCTGGGCCTTGATGACGTCGAAATGCTTGTTTGCCTGGCGTTCCTCAAGTTTCTCACCTATGCAGAATATGGGGCTCAGACCATTGTTGAGAGCGAGGGAGATTTTCTCCACGAGGGTTGCGGAAGTCTCGCCGTAATACTGGCGGCGTTCGGAATGGCCGAGGATGACATATCCGCATCCTGCTGCCTTCACCATAGCGGCAGACACCTCACCGGTGTATGCGCCTTTCTCCTTGTCAGCGCAGTTCTGCGCTGAAAGGCCCACCTTTGTGCCTTCTGTCACGGCCGCTACGGGAGCGATGTTGATGAAGGGGGGTGCGATGATGAGTTTGACGTCAGACGGTACTTCGGGAGCTGCGGCTGCTACGCCCTTTGCCAGCTCGACAGCTTCAGAAACTGTAGTGTTCATCTTCCAGTTTCCTGCAACTATTTTCTTTCTCATATTGTGTTGTTTGGTTAAAGATTCGGATTCGGTCCGCAAAAATAGCAAAAAAAGGTGAAGCTGTCCACCCTCAGGGAATCACAGGTCTGGAAAACGATGAGTTCCGTGGCTTCCTGGCCCGAATCGGGCAGAGGCGAGACATCCTCCTCCTCAAGCAGCGGAGCAACCGACGAAGCCTGCCATCCCTGGGGGACGGTGAGCTGCAGCTTGTAAGTCGCGGGAATGTCGGCCTGCGCAAAGCAGGGCATCAGCTTGCTGACGGCCGGGATGACCAGCTTGCGGGAGGAAATCAGGGAATCGGTGCGGTTCACGGCGCCTGCGGACGCAGTGAAGAATATGCTGAGCGTGTCCCTTTCTGCTGTGGTGCGGGCAAAGGCGTCCACCAGAATGTGCCCTTTCTCGAAACGCCATCCCACGGTCTCGCCGTTGAGCCTTACCGAGAAGAGATGGTCCTTCGGCGCATCGAAATCAATTTGCGGAAGGGCGGCGACCCTGTCGGCGAACGATATGTCAACCGACCCGTGGACAGGTTCGGACCTGGATTCGTTGATTATGAAATGTATGTCATAGCATACATCCGATATGTTCTCCACACGCCATCCTGCCAGTTCGTCGGAAACGCCCTCCTGTACATCCGGAGCGCAGGAACACGCATATGCGAGAAAAGCCGCCGCAAGGACGGCCATATATGCCGTCGCCTTCATCACTCAACGGGATTGTTGTTGAGCGGCCATCCGGTGGCCGTTGACACATAAGGTATCAGGCCATAAGCCAGTTTGCGGTGGGCCCGGTAGTTGGGATGGCCCGATGCGCCGAGTTCGCTGTCATCATTGACGGAAACCCAGTCGAAGAATCCGCAGGCGCTCACGTTGGCCATTCCGCAGGATGAAACCACCTCCTTGATGTAGTCGGCCAGCGCCGGATCGCACTTCGACCATACGCAGAGCACGGGATGGTTCTCACCGTAGCAGGCCTTTATGCTCTTGAGCAGGGCCGTGTAGTTTTCGCGGAACATCCAAAGCGAAGGCTGACGGCTGGTGGAGAAGTCGTTCGTGCCCAGGTAGATTATGGTGATGTCGGGATGCAGATTGGATTTGCGGGCATTCCAGTCCTGCTCGCGACGCATATCGAAAGTCTGACCGTAGCGTTCGGGCATATACCAGCCGCGGAGGTTGTCATCGTAGTTGCGCGCTATCCCCTGGCCGGAATGGGCCACGGTGATAATATCGGCATCGAAATAGCGGCCGAGTATGGAGGCGTAGGTCTTGCCGCCGTTCTCAGTTTCCGGGAGGAAGGGATCCGAACTGATGCTGTTCTCCGACCCGTATCCGCAGGTGTATGAATCGCCCACGAACTCAATCAGGCGCTCCTTGATGGGCTGCGCTTTCAGAAGAGGGCCTTCGGTGATGAAACTGTGGATGGTCACTGTCCCCTGCTCTCCTTCGGTACGCTTGCTGATGACTGCGCAGTGCTCGCCTTCCGGCAGGTCCGATGCCAGGACGACGGTGGTGTCGCCGGCTATGGTGAACACCATATCGGCACAGGCCGAAGGCTCACGGTCAATCCAGAGGTTGAACCAGTCCTTATGTGTGTCGGAAGCCTTCACGGCAAGCGTGCGGCCCGAGAATGCCACCCTCACGGTGCTGTTGCTCCAGTCGAAGGAGACGCTGCCGTCGGATGAGACCTCGGTGCGGGCTATGTAGGTGATTTTCGAATCGTTGGCAGGTGTGTGACATACCTTGTCAGCCTTGCGGGCGGCCTGTGTCCCGAGCGGGAGGACGGCCAGCAGGGCGGCGGGAAGTATCATACGATATATCTTCATCGGGGATGGTTGAGAAATTGTTGATATCAAAAAAAAGTTCGTATGCAAAGATACGGAAAATAGGAGTATCTTCGCCCAGATTTTGATTTCACCGATGAAAATAGGATTTGACAACGAAAAGTACCTCAGGATACAGTCCGAACACATCAAGGAACGCATAGCCAAATTCGGCAACAAACTGTATATGGAGCTCGGAGGCAAGCTCTTCGTCGACCATCACGCCAGCCGTGTGCTGCCCGGGTTCTTCCCTGACAGCAAGCTCACTATGCTGGAGCAGTTGAAGGACTGCGCCGAAATAGTGATTGTCATCAGCGCCGTCGACATAGAGAGGAACAAGATACGCAACGACCTCGGCATCACCTATGACGTCGATGTCCTGCGTCTCAGGGACGAGTTCATGAACCGCGGGTTCACCGTAAGTTCCGTCGTCATCACCCACTTCAACGGCCAGGCCAGCGCAGACCAGTACCGCAAGCGTCTGGAGAGGATGAATATCAAGGCATACTACCACTATACCATCGAAGGCTACCCTTCCAACGTGGCTCTGATAGACTCCGATGAAGGATTCGGCAAGAACGAGTTCGTCAAGACGACCCAGCCGCTGGTGATTGTCACGGCTCCCGGTCCCGGCAGCGGAAAGATGGCCGTCTGCCTGAGCCAGCTCTATCACGAGCACAAGCACGGAGTGAAGGCCGGATATGCCAAGTTCGAGACCTTCCCCGTGTGGAACCTTCCCCTGAAGCACCCCGTCAATCTGGCGTACGAGTCTGCGACGGCAGACCTCAACGACGTCAATATGATCGACCCCTTCCATTTCGACGCATACGAGGCCATTGCCACGAGTTACAACCGTGACGTCGAGGCCTTCCCGGTTCTCAACACCCTTTTCGAGGCCATCTACGGTGAAAGCCCCTACAAATCACCCACCGATATGGGTGTCAATATGATAGGGTACTGTATGAGCGACGAGGACGTATGCTGCAATGCCGCGCGCGACGAAATAGTGCGCCGCTACTACACCGCCCTCTGCAAGCTTGCCGAAGGCAACTGCAATGATCAGGAAGTCAACAAGATATCCCTCCTTATGCAGAAGGCGAAAATAGACACCTCCTACCGCAAGTCGACGGTTGTGGCGCATCGGCGTCTGGAGGAGACCGGCGTAGCGTCTTCATCGATGGAACTGGAGGACGGGACCCTCATAGCTGCCAACACCAGCCCTCTGCTCGGCCCGAGCGCCGCCCTGATAATCAATGCCATCAAGCATCTTGCAGGACTTGACCACAGCATCAAGCTCATCCCTCAGGATATGATAGAGCCTATCCAGAAGATGAAGGTGAGCTACCTTCACGGGCACAATCCCCGCCTGCACACCGACGAGGTTCTCGTCGCCCTGGCAATGCTCAGCAAACAGGACGAGAACTGCCGCAAGGCCATCGCCTGCCTGCCCCAGCTCAAAGGCTGTCAGGTGCATTCGACTGTAATGCTCAGCGAGGTGGACCGCAAGATATTCAAGAAGCTCGGAGTCGAACTGACCTGCGACCCCGTCAAGAAAGTATCAAAGAATTCATAGGGAGGCCACCGCAAGGAGGGTGATTCCGACAAGCAGCAGCGCGAGTTCCAACCCCTTCGCGCGGAGGTTGCGTTCCTTGAAGAGCGCCGCGCCGCAGATGAACGTCACGATCACTGAAGCGCGTCGCAGCATCGAGACTATGGAGAGCATAGCTCCCTCGCAGCTCAGGCAGTAGAAATACAGGAAATCGGAGAAAGTGATGAGCACCGCCACCAGCAGCACCGTGCGGTCGTAGCGGAACTTCATATATGCCTCCTTCTGCACGGCCTTGACCGCCAGCAGCGCCGCTCCCATACACAGCATTATGTAGAAATTGCACCAGCCCTGGATGAAGATGGGGCTGAGGTCCTTCACTATATGCTTGTCCCAGAGGGCGCTCGCCACTCCTGTAACCACGGAGCCTACCATACAGAGTATCCACTTGTTATGGTAGAAGTCTATCCCCTCCTGACGGCTGCTCACGCTGAGCAGGTAAAGCGCCGTAAGAGAAAGCAAGACACCGCCCCACTGCAGCAGGGAAAGCCTCTCGCCGAAGAGAATGATGGAGAACAATATGACGAACACCGGTCTGGAGGCCTTCAGCGTGCTGGCTATGGTTATCGGCAGATGCTTGATGCCGAGGTAGCCGAGTATCCACGATGCGGAAACCACCACGGCCTTGATGACCAGCGCCATATGGTCACGGAGCGTTCCGTGTGCCGCATGCAGCAGAGTCCCGCTGAACCAGTCGAGGGAGAAGGCGGATGATATCAGGACAGGCAGGAAGAATATGACCGATATCACCGACGATGACAGAAGCACCTGGAAGACATCGTTCTTCCTGAGCGCCTGTTTCTTGGCGGCATCATAGAATCCCAGAAGGATAGCCGACATTATGGCTGTTATTATCCACATTGCTGAGTCATTTGGTGTAGTTGCGCCATTTTTCTATCAGCGCCTTGAAATCATCGGGCAGCTCGGAGTCGAAGAACACCCTCTTCCCCGTTGAGGGATGGGTGAAGCCGAGTGTCTTTGCGTGCAGCGCCTGACGTGGCATAATGGAGAAGCAGTTGTCTATGAACTGCTTGTATCTTGCATATACGGCCCCCTTGAGTATGCGGTCCCCGCCATATCTGTCATCATTGAAAAGAGGGTGACCGATATGGTTCATATGAACCCTTATCTGATGGGTGCGGCCCGTCTCGAGTATGCATTCGACCAGCGTCACGTAGCCGAAACGCTCCAGCACGCGGTAGTGCGTCACCGCAGTCTTGCCCTGCTCTCCGTCAGGAAAGACCTTGAAACGGAGGCGGTCGTTGGGGTCACGGTCGATGTTGCCTTCTATCGTTCCGCTGTCCTCCTTCACGTTGCCCCACACCATCGCAACGTACTTGCGGTCTATGGTATGGTCGAAGAACTGCTTCGCAAGGTGGAGCTGCGCGGCGTCGTTCTTGGCCACCACCAGCAGCCCGGAAGTGTCCTTGTCGATGCGGTGGACAAGTATGCCCATCCTTTCATCCTCAGCGTCGGCATCCTGCGAGATGCCGAGGTGATACGCCAGAGCGTTGATCAGAGTGCCGGTGAAGTGCCCGAATCCGGGATGCACGACCATACCTGCGGGCTTGTTTACAAGAAGCAGGTGTTCATCCTCATAGATTATGTCAAGGGGAATGTCCTCCGGACGCACCTCGAATCCCCTGCGCCGGTAAGGCAGGACTATCGTGATGACGTCGCAGGGCTTGACCTTGTAACTGGCCTTGGCCACCTTGTCGCCCACACGGACATAGCCGGAGTCGACGGCCATCTGGATGCGGTGGCGCGAGGTCTGCTCCATATGTTCGGTGATGTACTTGTCGAGACGCACCGGCTTCTGACCTCTGTCGACGTCGAAGCGGAAATGCTCGAACATCTCCTGCTGCCTTTCCTCCTCTTCGAGTTCGAGGAGCTCGAATTCGCGGCTATCTTCCATTTGAGGCGTTGAGGATTTCGGGATCCCTGGTCAGAAAGATGTTGACGGTGGAGCCCCTGCGGTAGGAAGCCTCCTCGGATGAGGAGGGAACCTGCCTGTAGACCATTGCGTCGAGGGAGTCAGAATAGGTCACGACCGTCTCGTCGAATATGACCCTTCCGACGTTGAGTGAATTCTCGATGATGGTCGAACGGGCTGTGTTGTATTTGTAACCGATCAAGTGAGGGACGTAGGTCTGGTCGTCCTCGAGACTCAGCCCGAGCACAAGGTCTATCACTGACTCGCTGGGGATTTTCCTGCCGGGAGCCACGTCGCGCCCCTTGTACTGCTGTGCAAGGACGTTGTTCGTGGCCATATCGTTGCGGTAGATGAGCTTGCCCACCGTCAGCCCCCGGGAAGCGATGACGGTCTGCGCCTGACGGAGAGAATAGCCGACCAGCGAAGGCATCTCCACCATCCTTGCAACGGTGGCGTTGCGGGTGATGAGGATCCTGCGGTCTTTCTTCACGCGGCTGCCGGCCCTGGGATTCTGCGCATAGACGTTGCCCCTGTCCATCCTCGATATGAAAACGGAATCGGTCACGTCGATACGGAGATGGTATGACGATGCGAGGCTCTGAGCCTCCTCGAGAGACATATTGGTGAAATCAGGGACAGTGATCTCCTTACCGTGGCGGGTGTGGATGTTGAGAAATACGCTTGCCACGGCCATCAGAGCCACGACAATGGCGACAATAGCAAGCAGGTTCCTGATAAGGGTCTTGATAAAAGGCCTGTCGTTTTCTTTTTCTGTATTTCTGCCCATACCTCGAGGGATTATGCACGCCACAAAGATATGAAACTTTATCGAGCAAAAAAAGAGAGGATGACCGTGCCGGTCACCCTCTCTTTTTCTATTGACGCAGGTCTTCTAGAAAAGGTCTTCGGAAGAAACCGTCAGTTTCTTGCGGCCGTGACGACGGCGTGCAGCGAGGACGCGGCGTCCGTTAGGGGTGGACATTCTTTCACGGAATCCGTGTTTGTTGCGTCTTTTGCGCTGTGAAGGTTGAAATGTGCGTTTCATTGTTATCTGTTTTAATATAATTTCACTACAAGGGGCTGCAAAGATAAACAATTAGTTTGAAACCGCAAATTATCCGGGAATAAAAACTACCTTTTTGTCTTCAAACCATTCCTCATCGAAGACATCTCGTATGTCGGTGACCTCTATCGACGAGGGAAAGCCCTTGCACTGGCGGCTGCAGCGCGCGGCTTCCTGATACACATCCCCACCCTTGAGGCAGATTGCGCCCCTGGTGTATTTCCCCCTTATCCAGGGATAGAAGTTGGACAGGTCGGTCACAGCCCTGCTCACCACGTAATCCCACTTGCCCGGAAGGTCCTCCACCCTGGCCTGCACCGCCTCGACATTTGTCAGCCCCAATGCGGAAACCACCTCGCGCACCACCCTGACCTTCTTGCCTATCGAGTCGCAGAGAGTGAAACGGCAGTCGGGGCGCAGCACGGCAAGCGGTATTCCAGGAAAGCCGCCTCCCGTGCCCACGTCAAGCACGCTACAGCCCTCTTCGAAGGGGTGGCGGGCCGCTATGGCCAGGCTGTGCAGCACGTGGTGAAGGTAGAAATTGGCCGTATCCTTGCGGGAAATGACGTTTATGCGCGCGTTCCACTCCTCGTAGATGGCCTTCAAAGCATCCATCCTCTGCTCGAAAAGGCCGTCGCGACCTGAAAAATATTTCTCAATTATCGGGTCCATACTATCCTATCAGTGAATCATACAGCAGACTGCGGGCTTTGGATATCCTCGTGCGGACAGTGCCGCTTGGGATATCCAGTTCACGGGCTATCTCGTCATACTGGAAATCGCGTATGAAGCGCAGGTAGGCCACCTCGCGGTATTTTTCGGGAAGGAGCTCTATGTTGCGCATTATCACGTCCACACTCTGTGACGATATCATATCCTGCTCCGGAGATCCGCCATCCTGCGGAAAGTCCCTTTCCTCACCGAAACTCCCGGTCATCCCCACCGGCCCGATGCGGTTGGAGCGCATACTGTCCACGGCCCGGTTGTGGGCTATGGAGTAGAGCCAGGTGGAGAAGGTCTTCGACAGGTCGAAACTTCCAATGGCCAGCAGCGCGCGGTTGAGGCTCTCCTGCACTATGTCCTCCACTTCGCGTTCATCGGCGCCAAGGTTGCGCACATACTGCAAAAGCGGCTCGCGATAGCGCGCAATGAGCTTTCCGAAAGCCGTGGAATCGCCTCCGATCACCGCCTCTATAACCTTGATGTCATCTGAATCAGTGTGCTTCGAGCCAGTTGCCGCCATAAGAACATTCTGCAATTAAAGGGACGGAAAGGGTGCATACCGATTCCATCTCCCGTTTCACTATTTCCATTATGGCCTCCCTTTCCCCTGCGACCACGTCGAATACGAGTTCGTCGTGGACCTGCAGAACCATACGGCTGCGCAGGCGTGCGTCCGCCACAGCCCTGTGGACATTGACCATCGCCATCTTGATGATGTCGGCGGCGCTGCCCTGTATGGGCGCGTTAATGGCATTGCGCTCAGCGAAAGCGCGGACGTTGGCATTCCTCGAATTGATGTCGGGAAGGTAGCGCCGGCGGTTGAACACGGTGGACACATAGCCCTGCTCACGGCAGAGACTTATCATCCTGTCCATATATTCGCGTACTGCGGGATATGTCTCGAAATAATTGTCTATGAACTGTCTGGCCTCGCCGCGGGGAATGCCCATCCTCTGCGCCAGGCCGAATGCCGAGATGCCGTATATGATGCCGAAATTGGCCACCTTGGCGCGGCGCCTCTGCTCCTTGGTCACTTCCTCCTCCGCCACGTGGAACACCTTGGCCGCAGTGGCAGTGTGGATGTCCATCCCACGGTTGAAGGCCTCTGTCATATTTGCGTCCCCGCTGCAATGAGCCATCAGGCGGAGTTCGATCTGGGAATAGTCCGCCGCCACGATGCATCCTTCGGGATCGGAGGCTATGAAGGCCTTGCGTATCTCGCGGCCCTGCTCGGAACGGATGGGGATGTTCTGCAGATTGGGATGAGTGCTGCTCAGACGGCCGGTTGCCGTAAGCGCCTGGTTGAAGGTAGTGTGTATGCGTCCCGTGGAGGGATCTATCAGTCCCGGAAGCGGGTCGGTGTATGTCGACTGCAACTTGCGGGCAGCGCGGTATTCAAGTATCTCGTTGATTATGGGGTGTTTGTCGGCAAGCTCGAGAAGGGTCTGCTCATCAGTGGGGTAGTTGGCCCTCGCGCTCTTCTTAGCCTTGGGGTTCAGCTGGAGCTTCTCATAGAGGACGGTGCCCACCTGCCGTACGGAAGCCAGGTTGAGAGAAGGATCCTCAGCCATCTGACGTGCGTTCTGCTCGTGGGT
Organism: Bacteroidales bacterium; assembly: GCA_045600965.1. Classification (GTDB taxonomy): domain Bacteria; phylum Bacteroidota; class Bacteroidia; order Bacteroidales; family UBA932; genus RGIG6374. The sequence continues at coordinate 36,470 of JAZRYW010000033.1, forward strand.
GGCCGCTTCGGCTGAGAGTTCCATCCCGTAGCGTCGCAGCTGCGGCACGTCTATCTTCACACCGTTATGTTCCATAGAGGCCAGCACTTTTATCAGAGGCTCCTCGATGTTGCGGTAGAGTTCCACAACCCCGGAGCCGGCCATCTCGGCTTCAACCTTTTCGGCTATCGCCTCCATGACTGAAGTCTCACGCAGGGCTCTGAGAAGGTCTGAATCGCCCTGTCCGGGTTCATCCATCATAGAGAAGAGGTCAGGCGCAGCCGTCTCCTGCGCAGCGTCCTCCCCGATGGAGAGGTCTGTGTTGAGATAGCCCTTGGAGAGTATGTCGAGCTTATGCGTGCGTTCGGGGTTGATGACATAGTGCATAAGTTCTATGTCGAGGAGTTCCCCCTCGACTTTGATGCCGCAGCGCGCAAGCGCGACTATGTCCCGCTTGAGGCCGTGTCCTGTCTTTGCCACGAAAGGATTGCCCAGAATATCCGAAAGCGGAGACGATGCAAGCGCTTCAAAGGAAACGGCGGCGCAGAGGTTTCCGCTGCAGGCCGCAAGGCTGCGCCCTGTTGTGGAAATCGCCACCCTGCCGGACGCCTCAGCCGCACGGGCCACATCAGAGGGAGTGGATTCGACGTACTCCGCCCTGGCGTAGGAAGGGGCCGTCTGCTGAGGCGCATCTCCAAGGAAACGCAGCAGCGAGTCGAATTCATATTTCCGGAAGAGGTCGCGGACGCCCTGCGTCAATCTTGCGGAATATTCCAGGGAAGAAGCGTCTATATCCAACGGCACGTCGGTCTTGATGGTGACAAGGAAACGGCTCATCGGGATATGGTCCCTGGCGGCCTCGAACGAGGCGCGCAGCTTAGGGGTGAGTTCACCGATGTGATCGTATATGCCCTGCACGCTGCCATAAAGCCCCACAAGCTTGCGTGCGCCGACCTCCCCCACTCCGTCCACGCCCTTGACATTGTCGGCGCTGTCGCCCCAAACGGCAAGTATGTCCACCACCTGCGCGGGGCTGCTGATGCCATATTTCTCACATATTTCCCTGGAAGTCATCAGTTCGTTCTCCGAGCCCGACTTGCCGGGCTTGAACTGGAACACGTGATCGCCGACCAGTTGACCGTAATCCTTGTCCGGGGTGACCATATACACGTCCATGGAATCGGATGCAAGGCTAAGGGCAACTGTGCCTATCACATCGTCGGCCTCATATCCGGGCACCATAAAGACCGGTATGTCAAGTTCCCGGAGTATTTCGCAGAGAGGCTCGAACGCGGCCTTCACCTGCTCCGGAGCGGCAAGACGGTTGGCCTTGTACTGGGGATATATCTCGTGACGGAAAGTTTTTGCGGGAGGGTCGAACGCAACGGCGAGGTGGGTTGGATGCTCCTTCTCGACAAGTTCAAGAAGGTAGCGGATGAATCCGAAGAGTATGGATGTGTCTTCGCCCCTTGTGTTTATCATAGGATGACGGAGGAACGCGTAGTACATCTTGAAGATGAGCGCGTGTCCGTCTATTATGAAAAGCCGGCCGGGTCCGTTCATTATTCCGTCAGGGAGTCGAAGGTTAGCGGACAGCCGTTGGCAAAATCATAAAGGCAAAGGCCGCAGAGGGAATAATAGCTCTTCCAGTATTCCTTGAGGGATGACAGATAGTTGCGGTATGCCTCATCCTTACGGTCCTGGGCAAGAACGAAAGTGTTGATGTCGATGTCACCGTTGCCGTACAGCTCTTCAGCCAGACGGTAAGAGGAATCAGCAAGTTCAAGGGCGGCCTGCGTGCTTGAGATGAGTTCCTGCTGAATATTGAAATCGCCAAGCGCGTTATAGACGTCGAGCCGGAGGTTGCGGAAAAGATCGTCCTGCCTGTCGCGTGCATCGGAAAGCGCATATTCAGCCGACCTGCGGCGGTTTCGTGCGAGCCCGTGGTCAACGATGGGCACCCTGAGCGTGACTATGCCGAGCACGGAAGGACGTATTGTGTTGTATGCGTCGACGAACTGCTGCCCATAGCTCTGCAGGCCCAGGTGCATGTCCACAGACGACTGCAGGCCGCTCTGCGCCTCAGCCTTCTTGAGGTCCTGACGGGCAGAAAGAATCTCCTCCCTGGTACGGAGGTACTCGGGATTGTTCTCTGAAGCCATTGTGACAGCATCCTCGGGATCGATGTCAATGTGCCCGGGTATTTGGGGAATGGTCAGCGACAGTTCCTGTCCGAGATCATCCATATTGAGGTATGAAAGAAGGGCCCGCCTGGCGTCCTCCTTCTGCTGCCTTGAGCCGGTGATCTGGTTCTCGATATTGAGGAGCTGAAGCTGCAGCGCCAGAAGTTCGTTGCGGGTTATGGACGCTATCTCGAATTTTTCGCGGCCTATCTCATAAAGGTGGCTGGCCGACTCGGCATCAGAACGGTATATTTCATAGAGAGCATCAGCGACCAGATAGTCGAGGTAGTAGGTGGCGGCCGTGCCGGCTATTTGCTCCAGTTTGTAAATCAGTTCCTTGCCGGAACGTTCAAGCTCGGCATCACGGATTTCCTTGTCCAGCCGGTATGGATTGAAACCTATCAGATCGTTGGAATAGCCCACTCCCAGCGGCGTGGATGAAAATGTCCTTGGAGAGCCGTTGAAAAACTCCGCCCAGTAGAGTCCGGTCTGAGCATAGAAGTTACCGCCAAGGCCCAGGGCCTGCTGCTCGAGGCGCAGGGAGGCGTTGGTGGTGAGCATATTGAAATTCTTGACGTTGAGGTAGGTCGAGGTTGGGTCGTTGTAGTAGCGGCGCAAGTCAGGAGCGATGTTGAAGGAAAGCTGGGGTTTGCGCTGTGCGATGAATGCCTGATGGCTCCAGTATGCGGCCAGCGAAGCGTTCATTGCCTCGGAAGCGGCGATGGTACTGTCCTGTGCAAGTGCCACAGCCTCATCCAGTGAGAGACTGATCTGCTGCGACAGAGCCTCCCCGGCCGAAGCCGTCATAAGGGCAAGCGCAAGGAGTGCAGACTTTGCTTTCATAACATTCTATTGATATATTGCAGCCGTCATACCCGACATCAGATTACCGTTGTCTTCGATGGAGGCCACTATCCTGACCATACCCGACTTGTCGACCACGGAGCCTATTGTCGTGACCGTGGCCTTGTGAATCTCCTCGCTGTAAGCTATTGCCGAGACCCTGACCTGTGAGCCGACTGAATAATTTCTCACTTCAGTCTCCAGCACCGAGAACACGACGCTCAGGTTGTCGGTGTCGACAAGTGTGCAGAGCGTCATCCCTGGCTCGACGAACCAGTACGACCTCGCTTCAAGGTTGGCCACGACTCCTGACACAGGGGCGGTTACAATGCTGCGGCTGAGTTTGGTCTTCCTTATCTCAAGTTCCTTCTGGCGGGAGTTGAGCCCGCTCTTGATGCGTGCATAGAGGAGTATGTTGGCGGGCACCTGGTCAAGCCGGTCCCTTTTGTAGCCCTGGCTGATAAGTATGTCCTCCATCCGGAGCCTTGCCTCCTCCACTTCGCTGTCCCCGAGTTCCACGGACGCCCTGAGCTCCTGGTCATCCAGACGGAAGAGCACAGAGCCCTTCGATACCCGCTGGCCCTCTGTCAGGTTCACGCTGCCAAGCTGCCCCTGTATGCGGCTGTAGATGGGCACCTCGTTGTCCGATATGATGACTCCGTTGCTGACGGGGACCTGTTTTGTCTCCCTGGCCGCAGTGACGGTTGGAGACTGTGCCTGAGGTGCGGACGCCTGCGGTGCCGGATTCTCTCCGGCGGACCCGTTGCCCGCGCCGTTGCCGGAAATGCAGGATGCCGCGGCTGCCAATATGAGGATAGAGGCTGTAAATCTGATTTTCATTGTCATATCGTCTGTCGTTTACAGAGTTCGTAGAAGAAGCCTTTTCGGTCGAAGAGGTCCTGAGGTGATCCGTCCTCCACAATATGGCCTTCGTGGAGAACTATGATGCGGTCGCAATGCTCGATTGCCGAAAGTCTGTGGGCGATGGTCACGCGGGTGCATTTGAGTTTGGCTATGTTCTCGGTCACCTTCTTCTGGGATATGTTGTCCAGGGCCGAAGTCGCCTCGTCAAAGAAAAGGATGCTGGGTCTGTTGAGTATGGCCCTGGCTATGAGAATTCGCTGGCACTGTCCGCCGCTGAGGCCCTTGCCGCCTTCACCGAGCACAGTGTCCATACCGTCCTTCATATTCCTTATGTCCTCATCAAGGGCCGCTATTTCAGCCACCTCCCAGATTTCTTCGTCAGTGGCGTCAGGCTTGCCTATCTTTATGTTGTTCTTCACGGTATCCGGGAAGATGAGGATTCGCTGGGGACAATATCCTATCGCTTTGCGGAAACTTGCAAGGTTGACCTTGTCGATGTCGTATGCATCATAGAATATGGAGCCGGATGTGCATTTCTCAAGGCCCGTGAGGAGCCGCATCAGGGTGCTCTTGCCGCAGCCGGAAAGGCCTACGATGCCTATGTGCTGCCCTGCCGGAATGACCAGGGAGATGTTGTCAAGCACGGGCGACCCGTTCTCCGAATATTTGAAGGAGACGTTGCATACCTCCACCCTTCCGGAAAGGCTGGAGACGCTGTCACAGTCGTTGCGTACCTCGCTTTCCGCCTCGATGACCGGGCGGACCAGATTGACCGATGCTCCTATCTGTGTGAAATCGTGGGTGAGCACCTGGATTTCATTGAATCCTGTCAGCATTACGCCGAAAGCCGACATAAACGCTATGTAGTTCGAAACCGACACACCGTATCTGTATGCGGCGATCCAGGCCACGGTGGTGGACAGCGACATCAGGGATATGGAGAACGCTTTCTGATACTTGACGATGAAAGGGGCGTCAGAGGACACGACCTCAGACTTTGAGAACCTCCGTGCGAACTGACCGAAGGCCCGCACCTCCGCCCCGTTGTTCTTGATCTTGTGGATGCCGGTAAAGGCATTGTACAGGAATCCGCGGCTCAGTGTCTTGTAGGGAAGGGTTTGAGCGTAGCGTACGCCGAAAGTTTTGAATATCAAGCAGGTATATAATATATAAACCAGCGCCACCAAAGCCACCAGCCAGGAAAGTTCAGGAGCGAAAATCGCGGCTATGAGAATATAAAGCAGTGAGAATATGGCCATCACCGCCGTGCTTATCATCTGTCCCGTTATGAGCTGATAGACATTGTTGGCAGCAAGTGACCTGGCGCTGAGGTCTCCTGAGGAGAATTTCTTGAAGAAAGTCGTCGGGAGACTCAACAGTCGGTCGATTATGGCCGACTGGAGGGATATGTTGGTCTTGTCCTTGACGCGAAGCAAGAGCAGGTCCCTGGTCAGCGAAAGCATCTTGGTGCTCAGACCGGCGCCGAGAAGAAGCCCGCAGATGGGAAGGATGCCGTCAGGCACGCCCGAAGGAATCACGTTCTCGAATATCTCCTTGTTCGCAAAGGGAATAAGTACACTGAGAGCCACCACAGCAACGCAGAGCAGCACGGAAACAAGGACATCACGACGGCTGATAAGGGAAATCGCATATCTGTAGAATGCCTTCATAGTCCTTATTTCGGCAGGCATCGCCCTGTACACACAAAGAGCGTCCTTGGAGAGTCCGGACGAGGAGGTCATCTTCCCGGTTTTCCTTCCGGTGGACGCATCCAGCATACGGAAGCCGCCGGCCGTAGGGAACAAGGCCACGATGGAGCCGTCTTCCTTCCTTGTCAGACAGGGATGGCCGCAGTGCCTCCACCACCTGCCTTCAAGTTCAACCTTGCTGCTCAACAGTCCGAGAGAACGCAGACTGACGTCAAAAGCCTCGGAGGTCTTGAAATTGTCGGGGATTTCGGCATCACGTATGCCGCAGGCCCTCATCACCGCAAGCAGGACCGCGCGGTCAGGGTCTGCAGGCGCAGAATTCTTTCCAAGCCCTGACATCGAGTCGAACAGGCTGTTTGTCTCCCTTAAGACCTTGAGGTCATTGACCCGCCTTTCTTCTATCTTGTCCTCGTACATCTCAATTGTTGTCGATAAGTTTCTTGTAGAAGCCGCCCCTGGCAATCAGCTGATCGTGGGTTCCGCGTTCCACAATGTGTCCGTGGTCCATAACGATTATCTCGTCGCAGTCACGTATGGTGCTGAGCCTGTGGGCTACCATAACCAGGGACACGCCCATATTCTTCAGCGTTGCCATAAGTTTGGCTTCCGTCACTGCATCCAGGGCGGACGTGCCTTCATCCATAAGGATGAGGGTGGGCTCCTTGGCAAAGGCCGAGGCTATCTCGATGCGCTGCCTCTGTCCTCCGGAGAAATTGACTCCCGAATTCTCCACCTGGGACTCATAGGCGCCGGGACGTGATGCGATCTGCTCATGTATCTGGGCGTCGTGGCAGGCCAGTATCATTGCGAAATCCTCTATGGAATTGTCCCACATCCTCACATTGTCCGCCACCGTGCCGTCGAACATCGCGATGGTCTGGTTGATTATGGCCACTGAATTGACAAACACGCCCCTCTCTATCTCATCCTGGCTCTTCCCGTCGAAGAGGATCTCACCGGACCACGGTCTGTAGAGGCCGGAGATGAGGTTGGTCAACGTGCTCTTGCCGCAGCCGGAGGGGCCCACGAAAGCCACTGACTTGCCCGGCTCGAGGGTAAGGTTGAAATCCGTGATGAGAGGCTCCGCCTTGCTGTCATACCCGAAGGTGACGTTCTTCATCTGGAGATGACCCCGGAGCTTGCCGTTTTCAACCTTCACCTTCTGCTGAAGGTCGGTATCCTCCACGTCACATTCAGCATCGAGAATGCCGCTCATACGCTCGCACTTGGCCTTTATCTGCGCCAGGCGCTGAATATCGTTGACAAGGTGGGTCACAGGGCTGACACTGGATGCCATAAATGACTGGAAGGCCATAAGCATACCGACCGTCAGATGTCCGTTTATCACATACCACGCTCCCACACCGAGAACGAACACATCGGCCACCGCCTCAAGGATACTGGGGATGAGCTCGACCTTGGCACTGCGTGAGAGGTAGTGCACCGTGGCATTCTGAGCATCCTTGAACACGGCCGACCAGCGGCGGAAGAACGCGCGCTCGGAGCTGGTACCCTTGATGGCCTCGATATTGTCGACGACCACTGTCGTGAAGCCCTCAAGCTCGCCGTTGAGGTTCTGCATCCGGCGGCTGTCATTCACCTGGCGCTTATGAACGCCCCTGATTATGAATATGGTCAGAAGTATGTGCGCAATGCCGAAAACGGAGAGCCAGAGACTGTACTTTATCATAAAGAACAGATAGACCACAGCAAGCAGGATGGATCCGAACATCCAGAAGAACTTGTTGACCAGAATACCGGCCAGGTCGCTCCCGATAAGGGCTCTGGACGCCAGGTCACCCGCATACTTGTCATAGAAGTAGGAAACGGGGAGCCTCAGGGAATGCCACACCGTCCTGCTCACTGAGCTGGAGGACATCCTCATCTGATGGCGCCAGGTACCGCAGGTGATGATTCTGACAATGAACTCGAAGGCCACCAGGGTGAGAGCGGCGGCCACCAGCGCCGGGAACCATGCCGTGTTGAGCCCGGTGAACACATTGTCCACCATCATCTGGCGGATGATGGGCATAGACACCTGGGGAATGATGACGAGTATGCTTGAAATCAGAAGGATGACGAACGCTTCCTTCGTACCTTCAAGATTGGAGACAAGAAACTTTATGGTGCTGTTCTTTTTCACTTGGCTATCAGGCGGATTTTGTTGCCGGTCTCACGGACGTTCTCCATAAGGTATTGGAACACCGATCGTGCCCTTATTATGACGGTTATGTCACAGAAAGTGCCGACTCCGGTCTCGACTTCCTCCTTGAGCGGGAACGACCAGTCCAGCTGCGAGGGGTCATTCTCATCCATATCCATAGTGATGGTCACCTCGAAGACCGACCCGCTTTCAGGAAATATTTCGTCCACAATGGAACTGTTGTTCAGTTTGGTGAGCATCTCCTGACGGGTGACGGGATACTGGGAAACCGATGTCACCTTGCCGTTGACGTAGCCCACGCGCTCCCTTGTCTCGTTGGAAGGGGTTATCTGGGCATCCTGTCCGACACGCAGTTCGCGCTGAGTGCGGAAATCCGTAAGCGCCACCACTCTCCTGACAATCCCGGATTCGGTATCCGGCAATATATTGACTATGCCTTCGTATGCATTGAAAACGTCATTCACGGGCTTGAAATTCAGCACAGTACCGCCACAGGGAGAAGAAAGGACGCTGTATGCCCCGGCGATGGAGACGGATGCCAGAGGCTCGCCCTGCCTTACGGTCTGCCCGTTCGTGACGAAAATATCCTTGACCTGCCCGTCATAGGGGACGCTCACCTCGTAGGTCCCGGTGTCGGGGAACACCACTCCGGACATATGATCCTTGTCAGAAATGGTTCCGAAGAATATCCAGTATACCATTGCGGCAAAAAGGAAGACAAGCGCGCCCAACGTGACCCTGGTGGCCGGTGCGGTGACCCTGATGCCCTTACGTTCCGTTTTAGAGATATCAGCCATTTTGGCAAGTATGAAAGTGTGATTTTTAACAGGCGCGAATTTACCCATTTTATGACAAATACGCAAAAAAAACAGGGCATTGTCTGACGACTGCCCTGCCTTTTTTTCAAATAATACGGACTATCTGCCCATAGGAGGTCTTCCTCCGCCCATCGGACCACGTCCCATTCCGCCGTGTCCCATAGGACCGCGACCCATTCCGGGGCGCTGGAAGGTTCCGAAGCGCCAGGTGAACGATACCATCACATAGCGGCCGAGAGAGTTGCTGCGGACATCCTGGATGAAGTTGTCGGTGATTGTACGGTAGGTGTTCTTTGACTGGTTGAGGATGTCATAGAGCTTGACCTGGAGGGTTGCCTGGCCCTTGAAGAGCTGGCGTGCCAGGGAGGCGTTCACCAGAGTGGTGGGAGTATAGGAATCGGAATAGTTGACATACCAGGTGTAATTGGCGTCGGCAGTGATGATCCACATCCCGGGGGTTGCGCTGAAGCTTCCGTTGACGGTATTTGTCCAGGTGGGCTTGACCTCGGTGGTGGTCATTTCGTACCACGACTTGTTGTAGCGTGTGTTGCCGCCGATTATCACCTCGAAGGTGTTGTCACGGTAGGTTGCGCGGAGGTTCTCGTTGAAGCTCACGGTGCGATAGCGGTTCTCGTCGTAGTTCCTCATATTGAGGTAGGAGTCTGCCTTGGTGGGGTCGGATTCGTTTCCGTTGATGTCATCGGCGTGACCCACATAACTCATCTGGCTGCTGTAGCTTCCGTTGGTGAAGGACATAATAGAGAAGTTGCTCTTCGCGATGGGGGCGTTCACCATAAACATACCGTTGAGACTGTAGGTTCCCTTCTTGTTGTTGAGGGGCACGGTATAGGAGACTCCCTGCCTGTCAATCCAGCTTGCATTGACGATGCTGGTGGGATTGTAGTTGACGGAGACGTTGGCGTTCAGAGTCGAGAAGGTCTTCATATCCGTATACCTGTAGTTGGTCTGGATGCGGTGCGTGAAGGTCGGGTCGAGGTCGGGGTTACCGCGGGTGATTGACAGAGGGTTGGAATTGTCCTCGACAGGCTGCAGCTGTGTCATCGAAGGCTGGCGGGTGTTGCCGCTGTAGCGGATGCGGAGAGATGAGAAGTCGCTGAAGTCGTAGTCCAGACGGGCGTTGGGGGCGAAGTTCACCACGTTGCGGTCATACACCTTGCCGTTGGTCTCGTTGTGGGTGTTGGAAGGCTGGGCGGTGGCGCCTATGGTGAGTATCATCTTCTCGGTCTGCTTCTGCAGGTCGATTCCCGCGCGCTGGTTGTTCTGGATGTTGACAATCTTGTTGGAATACACGTCATCGTGAACATATGTGCCTGAAGCGTCCTTGCTGTCGGTGTTCTTCTCGGTGTCGCTGTGCGAATACGAGTACGAATAGTTGGCCGACAGATAGAAGTTCCTGCCCAGAGGCTCCGTATAGGTGGCACGTGCAGTGATGCTGGAGCTGGTGGTGTTCGAGTTGTATCTCTGGTCCACTATCTCGTCGCCCATAGGCGAATATGTCTCGTTGAGATTGATACCGTTCTTTATGTCGTTGTCGGAATAGTTGTAGTTCAGGTTGAGGGAGAATGTCCTTCCGGGTTTTCCGAGTCTCTGTCGCCACAGCAGGCGGCCGCTTGCCGTCTTGGAGAGGTTGTCGCCGCTGGAAAGGCTCGTACCGTTGTTGACTGGGCTGCGAAGGCCGGTTGCGCTCTCATCCTCGGAACTGAACAGAGTGCGGTCCTCGAACTTCCCGTATCCAAGGCTGAACTGGGGCTCGAAGAAGATGGAGGTGTTTTCATTGAATTCCCAGTCGGCGTGAACGCCCACGCGGTGGCTGTAGGAATTCGAGATGCTGGAGCCCTGCTGGTCGTTCCAGAGTCTCGAGCCGTCCTGACGGAGGGTCTGCTTGCGGGAGTTCTGTTCCACGTAGTTGTCGTTGCCGGAGAACATATAGTTGCCTGCGAGTTCCTGGTCGTCGCTGTCGAATGTACGGGCATAGTTGGCACCGGCCATATAGGAGGTGTTGATTCCACCGCCACCGCCCATCATCATTCCGCCGCCCATTCCGCCGCCGCCCATCATTCCGCCACCCATCATTCCGCCGCCCATCATCATTCCGCCGCCCATTCCGCCGCCCATTCCGCCGCCACGGGCGCTGGACATAAGGCTGCCGGCCATATCATTGAAACCGCGGTTGTTGGTGTTGTTGGCGTTGCCGAGGAACGACAGCTGCTCGTCTTCGGTGAAGTTGGCCACGAGGCCGGAGAGCTGGAAGCGGGCATGATCCTTGAAGCCGGTGTTGTCCTCAAGCTCTATGTCATCCGCCACGTCCTGCCAGTCATATCCGCCGCCTGCGGCAATGTTTCCGAACCAGCCGTTCATCATACCCTTCATCACGGAAAGGTCGATGATGGTCTCCTCCTCACCGTCGTCGATGCCGGTGAACTCGGCCTGCTTCGACTTCTTTTCAAGCACCTTGACCTTTTCGACAAGTTTTGCGGGAATGTTCTTGCTGGCAAGCTGGGGGTCGTCCATAAAGAAGGTCTTGCCGTCGATGGTGATCTTGTCGATGGTCTTGCCGTTGGCTGTGATGGAACCGTCCGAGCCGACCTCTACGCCGGGGAGTTTCTTGAGGAGATCCTCGAGCATATCGTTGTCGGTCACCTTGAACGAGGATGCGTTGTATTCAACAGTGTCCTTCTTCACCACTATGGGGTTTCCGACATCGGTTATGACTGCCTGGGAGATGAAATTCACGGACACCTTCATCTGGATGTCACCGAGGTCGAGGGTTCCGTTCTCCACAGTTATTTCCTTTGTATATGTATCATATCCCATAAGTTCGGCGCGAAGCGTGTACTTTCCGTCCGCAACCTTCTCCATCACCACCTGTCCCTTCTCATCGGTAAGGGCATACTTCGAGGGGTCCTTCTTGCCATCCACAGTGATCGAAACGGTGGCGAACTCGATGGGAGTGGAGGATCCATCCTCGACAAGCCTCAGTTTGACAGTGGACTGACCGGTCTGCGCATTGGCGGCTTCTGCGAACACGAAAAGCAGCATCACGGCCGTGGTAACGATTTTTCTAATCTTCATCATATCTTTCATTCTTTACGTTAGTCATTATTAGAATCAAAACAATCTATAGACTCTCCAAATGCCGAAAAGTTAAATTTCAGAAAATTATTTTTTCACTTTCCCGGGGTTGGTCCTCACGAAGTCCTCCCAGGATGAGGAACTCTTCGCCGGCCTGTGCGCGGAGACAGCGCCTGAGACGCCTGCAGCGGCCATAGGGCCGGTGGTCTGATAGAAATGGCAGAGCGCTATGGCGATGGCGTCGGTGGCATCGAGATATCCGGGGTTGAGCACCACGTCGAGCGTCTTGGCAACCATATTGCTCACCTGCTCCTTCGAAGCCGCGCCGTTGCCAGTGACGGCCACCTTGACCTTGCGCGGCGCATATTCGCAGACCTGCAGGCCGTGGGCTATTCCGGCCGCGATTGCTGCGCCCTGGGCCCTGCCGAGGGTTATCATCGACTGCGGGTTCTTGCCGTAGAACGGAGCCTCCACCGCCATCTCCTCGGGCCTGTATCTTTCGATTATCTCCCCCACCCCCGTGTATATGCGGTTGAGCTTGGCGAAATGGTCCTTTTCCTTCTTGAGGTTGATCACGCCCATATCTATGTAGTGGGCCTTCCTGCCGTCAACAAGGATAACCCCGTAGCCTAAGATATAGGTTCCGGGGTCTATCCCGATTATGATTCGCTGCGAGGGGGCGCGGTCCATCTAGTCGATGTACTCGAAGCCGGTGTATTTCCGGAGAACTTCGGGTATGCGTATGCCCTTTTCGGACTGGTTGTTCTCAAGCAGCGCGGCAAGGATGCGGGGCAGCGCGAGCGAACTTCCGTTGAGTGTGTGCGCCAGCTGAATCTTTCCGTTCTCATCCTTGTAGCGGAGGTGCAGACGGTTGGCCTGGTAGTTCTCGAAATTGGAGACGCTGCTCACCTCGAGCCAGCGGCCCTGGGCAGCGGAATATACTTCGAAGTCGTAGGTGATGGCCGAGGTGAAGCTCATATCGCCACCGCAAAGACGGAGTATGCGATAAGGGAGTTCGAGACTCTGCACGAGTTTCTCCACGTGGGCGACCATACCGTCGAGCGCCTCATAAGACTTGTCGGGGAGTGACAGCTGCACTATCTCAACCTTGTCGAACTGGTGCAGGCGGTTCAGTCCGCGGACGTCCTTGCCGTATGAGCCGGCTTCGCGGCGGAAGCAGGGAGTGTAGGCAGTGGTCTTCACGGGGAAATCGCTCTGCTTGAGAATCACGTCACGGAAGATATTGGTGACGGGCACCTCGGCCGTGGGGACGAGGTAGTAGTTGTCAAGGGTTGCGTGGTACATCTGGCCTTCCTTGTCAGGAAGCTGGCCTGTGCCGAAACCGGAAGCCTCGTTCACCATAATGGGAGGCTCGACTTCGGTGTAGCCCGCAGCGGTGTTGAAATCGAGGAAATAGCTGATCAGAGCGCGCTGAATCTTCGATCCCTTGCCCTTGTAGACGGGGAATCCGGCTCCGGTGAGCTTGACTCCGAGGTCGAAGTCGATTATGTCGTATTTCGATGCTATCTCCCAGTGGGGAAGCGCGTTTTCGGGGAGAGAGGGCATTTCGCCGCCCATCTTCACCACCACATTGTCCTCAGCCGTACGGCCTTCGGGCACCTGGACGCAGGGAAGGTTCGGGAGGAGGACCAGCTTCGCCGTCAGGGAAGCGTTGTTCTTATCGAGTTCTTCGTTGAGTTCCTTCGATTTCTGCTTGAGGAGGGCTACTTCACGCTTCACTTCATCGGCCTCTTCGCGTCTGCCCTGCTTCATCAGGCCGCCGATTTCGGAAGCCTTGGCATTCTGCTGCGCCAGACAGTTGTCGAGCTCGCCCTGCATAGCACGGCGGAACTTGTCCATAGCGATTATTTCATCTACAATCTGACGGGCGTCAAAGTGCTTGACGGCCAGCCTTTCGACAACGAAATCAGGCTGCTCTCTCAAAAGTTTAAGTGTTAACATTGCTATCTTGTTCTAGTCGCGCGCAAATGTAGCAATAAATACTGTATATATCAAAAAAAACGGCGGTCGGGAAAGCCGGCCGCCGCTTCTTTCTTTCAGGCAAAGATTATTCCTGAGGCAGAACGGATACGTAGGACTTATCCTCGCGTGTCTTGCGGAAGGTGACTACACCGTCAACAAGAGCATAGAGGGTGTGGTCCTTGCCCATACCTACATTCTGACCGGGATAGTGAACAGTGCCTCTCTGACGGACGAGGATGTTACCTGCCTTTGCGAACTGTCCTCCGAAAAGTTTCAGACCAAGACGTTTGCTGTGTGATTCACGGCCGTTCTTAGAACTACCTACACCTTTTTTGTGTGCCATAATCTAATCTCCTTTCTTTGTTAAGTTAAGCAATTTCGTCAATCTGGATCTGGGTCAGACACTGGCGGTGTCCGTTCTTCTTGCTGAAACCCTTGCGGCGTTCCTTGTGGAAAACGATCACTTTCTTGCCCTTGAGGTGTTCGAGGACGGTTGCTTTCACAACTGCGCCTTCAACGTAGGGGGCACCCACTGAGACCTGACCCTCATTGTCGGTCAGTAACACTTTGTTGAAATCAAGAGAAGCGCCGACTTCAGCCGCGAGGCGGTTAACGAAGATCTTTTTGCCTTTCTCTACTTTAAACTGCTGTCCTGCAATGTCAACAATTGCGTACATCTTAAACGTTTTTAAAGTTTTTGACTGCAAGCGGATATTCTTAAATATCTGGATATTCTTAAATACCTCTTTTCCAATAGCTTAACAGCCTTCTGTCAATTTTTGGACTGCAAATGTAACACTTACCGTCCTAATTTCCAAATTTGTTTGAACTAAATAGACATCGAGGGCATCTCCGTCTTGCCTGAAGGTTCGGCAAGGTAGTCCCTCTTGGTGAAATGCAGCAGGCTTGCGGCAAGCGAGTCGGGGAACTGGCGAACCTGGTTGTTGTACTTGGTGACGGTGTCGTTGTAGGTCATACGGCTCAGGCGCACCTGGTTCTCGTAGGTGTTGACGGAGTCCATAATCCTGGCATAGTTCTCATTGGCCTTGAGGTCGGGATACTGCTCCACCACCACATTGATACGGCGCATCGCCTCGGCGATTGCGGTCTCCTGCGCGTTGACGTCGGCGGCGGTGCTGCCTCCGTTGATGGTCTTGCGGCGTGCAATCACGTCGTTCAGAGTCTTGTACTCGTGTTCGTTGTAGGATTTGACAAGGTCACGCAGAGAGGAGAGCGCATCCCAGCGGCTGTTCATCTGAACGCCTATCTGGCTCATTGCGTTCTGGCAGAGTTCGTCCTTGCTGACGAGGCTGCGCTGCACCCGTATCACCCAAAGGACAAGGAGCGCGAGGATGGCGATGATAATAATGATTGGCATAATTGTGTGTATTTTAATTGATTATTGATTCTATCTCATTCCTCCTCCGTGGCCGCCGCCAAACGAGCCGTGACCGCCTCCGAACGATGCCATACCGCCGAAACCCGACGAGCGGGAAGCCATCTGCTGCGCGGTGTTGCCCAGCGACGCGGTGCGCATCGTGTCGGAGAACGAGTTGACCAGAGGCCATACGCGCACGGACACACCGGCATCCCCGTTGAACAGGCTTTCATAGAGCGCGGGATCTATGCTCTTCAAATCCTTTGCCACTTTGTCCGCGATGCCGAAAAGAGCGCCATAGATAAGATATTCGCGCCAGAGCCCCACTTCCGGTGTGCCGCGGCGGTCTATCAGGGTGAAGTCAGAAAGGAACTTCTTCATTCCGTAAACCTCGCGGAAACGGCCCTGCGCAGCGGGGGAATATTTCACGGAGAAGAGCGACCTGCTCACCCCTCCCTGCGCGCGGAAAGCGGTCTCCCCTTCCACCCTGGCGGCCTTCATCCAGGAAGACATCTCCTCGCTCCGGCGCATTGCCCAGCGGCGGAACTCGTTGTTCTGCAACACGTTATCCTTTCCGGCAGCTTCTTTCATATAGCCGAGGAGACGCTTGCAGAGCGGAGGCATACCGCCTTCGAGATTCCACTCGCCGAAGGTGAATTCGGAGCGGCCACGAGCATCGGCGGTGACTGTAAGCTGACCGTCGAGCACCATCTTGAGGATGTATGCGGCGGCAAGGGAGCCCTTTCTGCGGCCCGAGCCCTGCTCCCCGAGCCTGGAGATGATCCAGTCGGCCTGGGCGAGGTCTCCGCCCACAGGCACGTCACGCCACCACTGCACTTCGGACGGCCACTGCCCGAGCATCCTCCTCTTGTCGCGCCGTGTGACCTTCGACTTGCGCACGGCGAACACGCACAGCAGAGCGACGGCCAATGACGAGAGGATTATCTGAACGGCCTCGACCATCCTGCCCCGGCGCGACGATTCCGAGTCCATACTGTAGTCGGAACCTTCGAAGGCTCTCCTCTGATATTGGCTGAAATCGCCTTCAATCACGCTCACAGGATGCAGGATACCCTTGTCGAGGCGGAGCAGTATCACCATACGGCTGTCACGGCGGAAGGGGGAGACGGTCTCGGCTATCACCTTTCCGCTGAGGAAAGCCACGTCACCGTCATAGCCGAAAGCCCACGCCCGGGCATTGGTGGTGTCCAACAGCGTGCCGGGAATCTCTATCGACGCCTTCACGTGTTCGGGGAGAGGGTTCTGAGAGTCGGTGAGAAGCGTTACGAAGAACATATCATAGTCGTCGAGCGACTTGACGAGGTTTGTCATAGTGTAGGAGACGTTGAACGTGTGGTCGCCGTAATCGCCTATGCCCCAGCACAGTTCCACTCCGTCAGAGGTGCGCGCCACACCGCAGCGGCCCTCTTTGGCGCTCCTTGAAAGCGAGGAGTCCCAGCGCCCGACGTTGTCCAGAGGCCCCAGGACATCATCGGTCACGGAGAATGCCCTGATGTCTATGTCTCCCGCGAGTTCCTTTACAATGTACTGCTCCGTGCCTTCATACTGGGAGCATTCGCGACGCTCGGTAAAACTGACGCTGCCGTCGTCGTGAATGGAGACGGCAATCGAGATGTCGGCCATACGGTTGGTCTGTGAAAGGGCGCCGGGTCCCGTGAGCAGGGCCAGGAAAGCCACGGCTATAGTCAGTACAGTCCTTTTCAAAATTCCACGAAATAATAGTTCTTGAGCCAGTAACGGAAGAGCGGATCGATTATGAACGCGTTGTCCCTGTCATCGAACGCTATGACCTCCTTCTTGGTCAGCGCCTCCTTGAGACGGAAGACATTGGCCGAGGAATTGAGGTGGTAGCGCTCGAGCACGGTGGAGCTGCTGAACTGGCGCACTCCGTCGAACACGGCACGGAGCATCCATATCTGATTCTCCGTCAAATCATTCATAATGTTTTCGAACACAGGTATATAGCCGTATATCAGCGAGCGCGCTGACGACTTGAGCATATCGGGCGTCATATAACCGAGAGTCTTGTCGAAGCAGAGCGAACTCAGGCGGTTGACGTATGCCGGATGGCCGCCGGCGATGCGGTATATCTCCTCGGTCTGGCTGCGGTCAATGACCTTTCCGGCCTTGAGGAACATCGAGTTGATGTATTCCGCGAAAGTGCTTTCCGGAATGGTGGAAAGGCTTATGGTATTGAACAGCCCGTAGAAGAACTTCTTCTGCTCGAAGATGTATTTCATCGCGTTGACGCCGTTGCCGGTGACAATGTAGCTGGTGTTGGCGTGCCAGCGCCATTCACGGTCAAGATCGGCGTAGAAAAGGTCATAGTCCGTAAAGAGCAGGGTGTTCTGGAAGTTCTTGAACAGGATCACCGGCTTGCGGTTCTTGTCAACGCATATCTTCTCCGGCAGGGCCAGTATCCTTGCGGCGGCATCGCCGCTCACAGGCATATCGGGTCTGTTGATCAGAGCGGGACGGAGGTCGTCGAAGAGTGAGCATAGCGCGTTGTTGAACTTGATGTAGAAGGCATTGAGGCTTCGCACGTTGAAGAGGTCGACAACCACCGGCAGGTAGCTGAACGACTCGCTTCGGAGCGATATCATAGTCCTGTCGACAAGAGAGGTCTTGCCGCTTCCGGCAGGCTCGAACATAACTATGTTCTGGCCCGCGCGTATGCTGCTCCTCAATTCACGCAGCTCGGCCTCCCTTGCAAGGAAGCCCTGGCCGTTCACGCTTCTGGTGTGCTCGAAAGGTAGATCCATCTCTGTCTGAACGCAATTCTACGGCATCGTACAAACGATGTCACAAAATTGTTATACTTACTGAAAAGTAGCAAATTGAGTGCGCTGTCTTTATTAACAATTTATCAACAGCCACGCATCCTGAAATGGATCAGATGGTTTCCAGGGAGGAACTTTCAGCCCAGCCCTGACGGCCGTCGGCGAGTTGTATCCTGGTCCAGGAGCCGAGATGGTCCAGGACATCGACGCGAAGACCTTCGTGAATTACGAAAAGGCTGGTCCCGGCAGCGTCAGGGGAACTCTTCACGGAAGCGACGCCGGAAGTGACCACGGCAGCGTCCCCTGAAGTGGCCGAGCGCTTCTGGCCGAAGGAGAATGCCGTGCAGCACAGCATCGAAAGGAAACATATCATCGCCAGGACGAACGAGGTCACACGCGCTCCCCTGCCCGCCAGGAAGCGGAAGCAGAGCATCAGCGCAAGTCCGAATGCAAGCAGCGCCAGTGCCGCCACGGCCCAGGCATTGCTGCTCAGGGAGTACTTCAGGTTGCGTATCCAGGTCTTCAGGAAGAACTCGGGGACGCTGTCAATCCTGTCGAGGGTGTGCATCTGCGCTATGGCAAGATTGGCCTTCGCATCATCGTAGGAGGGGTCGAGCTTGAGCGCGCGTTCATAATACAGCACTGCCCGTCCTGTCTCGCCCATCTTGTACCAGCAGTCGCCTATGTTGCACATAAGGGCCGGGGATGTCATTCCCGAACGCTCCACTGACTGCCATCCCGAAAGGGCGACTTCCCAGTCTCCGGACGCATAAGCCGCCTCCGCGGAGGAGAGAGCCTGCTTCATTTCAGGGGTTTCCGCCGCGTATGCCTGCAGAGCGGTCATTGCCGCAAAAAGAGCGATCACAGCGGTCTTGGCCGCGTTGCGCACGCCCCTGCGCAAGTTTCCTTCCAGGCCGGAGATTACCTCCACAGCCTGCTGATAATGTTTTTCCATCGCTTCCTGTCCTGCATCGGGGGCGTAGCGCGCATATTCGCACTCGTCGAGGATGCTTATGAATTGTGACGCAAGACCTTCACCCGCACCGCTGTGCGCGAGGGCCTCGGATATGTTCTGTTTCGAAAGTTCGGAAACCGGGATTGAAAGCTTGTCACCTATGTAGCCCAGAAGCGCCTTGTGCAGTTCTTCGTAGAAGGCCGACAGCAGACCCTGACGGAGGAACTGCTGAGCCTGGCGGAGGCGTGCGCGGGCCACCTTGCTGGCCTTGCGGTTGCGTACGCCGGCCACGTCGGAGGCGCGAACTATTGAGCGGCGCATCAGCGCGCCAGCCGCGAAAAACAGGATAACTATCAGTGTGGCAAGGATATACATCAGCGGAGAAGTTATCAGGAACCGGCCGTTTTCACGGAGGAAGAGATCGCCTGTAGCGATGTAGCGTATATCGCTGTTGAGGTCCTGAACGGCCTGTTTGGAGAATCCCATCTGCGCCACGCCGGCTCCCGCGATATCGTCACCCTTGGTGACTTTTATTGCGAGCGGCTCGGAGGAAAGTGTCACGTACCTGCCCGCCGCCACGTCATAGTAGGAATACTGTATCGGGGGTATGGTGAATTCTCCCTGACTGCGGGCGATGAAGGGCAGTTCGAAGGTCTTGCTGCCTGAAGTCCCGCCCGAACTGCGCTGGATGTCATCGGTGGTCTTCATATCGTAGATCTCGAAATCGGGAGGGAGTGTCACCTTCGGGGCTTCGAGAAGGGCCACGTTGCCGCGGCCGTTGATGGTGATGGTGATGGAGGACGCCTCGTGGGTGCATATGCTGTCGGCAGCCATCCTGACGTTCATGGTGTATGAACCCACACCGCCGCCGAAAGAGGCGGGCGCGCCGGAGGGCAGGGGCTTCACGTCGACGGTCATCCTGCGGGTCTCTATCTTCTTGCGCACGGTCTGGTAACTGTCACCGAAGAAATCGTCGAAAATCGACCTCGGGCCCGAATTCGCCACTCTGGCCCGCACAAGGCATATCATCTCGGCGGGGTCTATCTCAATCTTGCCGGTCTGCTGAGGCACAAGCGAATAGCGGCGCACCAGAGCAGCCTGATAGATTGTTCCGTTGACGTTCTCACGCTCGAACGAGAGGTTCTGCGGAGCATCCAGCTCCTGACTCCAGAATCCGTTGAAGGTGGGGAACTTGATGTCCTCGAAACCGGCTATGTCGGTGCGTGTGTAGATTTTCAGGGTGGCGGTGACGGGTTCGCCCTTCACCACGCTGTACTTGCTGAGTGAGAGCTGGAGGAATACGTCCTTCTGCCCCGTTGCGGGATCAGCCTGCACGCCTCCACCCTGCTGCGAGCCGTCCTGTCTGCCTTGCGTCTGATCCTGCTGCGCACTGCCGGCCGCGCCCTGCGAGCCCACCACCTCTATCTCCACGGCACGGGTGGAATACTGCTTTCCCTCTATGGTGGCGGTTGCGGAAGGGATGGTGAAATGACCTGTCCCGGTGGCCTGGAGCACATAGGAATAAGTCTCGCTGTAGGAAGTGGTGCGCTTTCCGTTCACTATGGACGTGCTGCGCGACGAACCGCTCTGGGGCCCCCAGATGATATCAAGTCCATCGGCTCCGGACCAGCTGAAGTTTTCAACCTTGCCGTCGGCGACGAACACCACACGGAAGGCTTCATCTACGCTGACCACCCTCTCCACCTCGACGGTGAAGTTGTTCTGTGCAAAAACGCTTATTGAAAGCAGCGCCAGAAGCGCCGCGAGAGCCACTCTTTTCATTTTACCAATTCTTCTCTTTCTGTTTACTTGCAGCCTGAAGCGCCTTCTCACGGTTCACCTTGTCCTGAGTCTCACGCTCACGGTCCTGTATGGCCTGCAGCATCTGCTGGGCATCCTGACGGCTGATCTTCTGATCCTCAGGCTGTTGTTGCTGATTCTGGCCCTGGTTCTGATCTTGATTCTGATTCTGGTCCTGATTCTGGTCTTGATTCTGGTCTTGATTCTGGTCCTGATTCTGGTCCTGATTCTGGTCTTGATTCTGGTCCTGATTCTGGTCTTGATTCTGGTCCTGATTCTGGTCCTGATTCTGGTCTTGATTCTGGTCCTGCTCGTTCTGCAGCATCTTCTGTGCATAGGCCAGATTTGACTTGGTCTCCATATCGTCGGGATTGAGCCTCAGAGACTGCTTGTATTCTTCCACTGCCGGGCCCCACTGCCTCTGCTTGAGGTAGTTGTTTCCCCGATTGTGATGAAGTTTCGAAGCCGAAGCGCCGCAGAGGGAGTCCGCCACAGCGCCGAACGCCTTGTCGGCCTCGGTGAAATTCTCCATACGGTAGTAGGTGTTGCCGAGGTTGTAGCTGGCCGCCGCGCTGGTGGAGTCCTTCAGCAGGCCCTTCTTGTAGTCTATTTCAGCCTCGTTGAACACATCCTTTCCGAAACGCCGGTTGCCGCGGCGCACTTCACGACGGTCATCCTGTGCACCGGCAGGGATGCTCAGGGCCAGCGCCAGGCACACCATAAACAGGCTCCTGCGCGACTTCCTTCCGTCAACGGCGAATTCCGCGAGAAGGAAAAACAGGGCTATTGCGAAGAAATACATATACTGTTCGTTGAAATCCTCGAACACCACCGACTCGAACTGCTTTTCATCGAGCTCGCGAAGGTTGTCGATTATGGGGTTGAGGCCGAATTCGCTGTTGCCCGCACGCACGTACATACCGTTGCCGGCATCGGCCACCTGACGCAGGGTGTTCTCGTCAAGACGTGTAACGATTATGTTTCCCTCGCGGTCCTTCATCAGTTCGCCGCCCATAGGAATGGGCTTGCCCTCCGGTGAACCCACGCCTATGCAGTAGACGCGGATGCCGGCCTGGGCAAGGTCGCGGGCCGCGGTGACAGGGTCA
The DNA here is from genome assembly GCA_045600965.1 of Bacteroidales bacterium. Taxonomy (GTDB): domain Bacteria; phylum Bacteroidota; class Bacteroidia; order Bacteroidales; family UBA932; genus RGIG6374. Next base: position 58,146 of record JAZRYW010000033.1, read on the forward strand.
TCCTCGTGGTTCTCACCGTCGGTGATGAGTATCACGGCACGGCTGTTGTCACCGCTCTGTGAGCTGAAACTGCGCGCGGCTGTCATAAGCGCATCGCCCATAGCTGTCCCCTGCACCGGTACGGAGCCTGTGTTTATGGTGTTGAGGAACACTTTCGCCGACACATAGTCGGTGGTCACCGGGAGCTGTACGAACGATTGCCCGGCAAATATCACAAGCCCTATCCTGTCACCCTGAAGGCGGTCCACAAGTCTCGATATGGCAAGTTTCGCGCGGTCAAGGCGGTTGGGCGTGAGGTCCTGCGCGAGCATCGAGTTGGACACGTCGAGGGCTATCATCACCTCTATCCCCCTGCTTTCACGCTGTTTCAGCCTTGCGCCCATCTGCGGCCGGGCAAGACCCAGCACGAAGAAGAAGAACGCCGCTGCAAGGAGGGATATCTTCAGCCAGCCCTTCCCCGGAGAGAAGCGCGGCATCAGCTGCTGTACGGTGGCGGGGTCGCCCAAGCGTTCGAGCCTCTTGCGACGGCGTCTGCGGGAGAGCGAATAGAAAACGAATATGAAGGGAATAAGCAGTATCAGCAGCAGCCACTGAGCTTGCGCAATTTGTATCATATTACGGTAATCTCCTTATAACAAACAAGTTGAGCACAAGTTCAAGCAACAGTGCGATCAGTGCTCCTATCGCAAAGCGCATAAAGAGTTCGGAATATACGGGGAAACTGTCCACAGTCGTGCGGCTCTTCTCCATCTTGTTTATCTCGCCGTATATCTCCATCAGTTTGGTATTGTCCGTGGCGCGGAAGTACTTGCCTCCCGTAGTTTCTGCAATCTGCCTGAGCAGGGGCTCGTCTATCTCCACCTCGATGTTCTGCATCTGCACCCCGAAAGCCGTCATCACGGGATAAGGGGCAGTGCCCATAGCGCCTACGCCGATAGTATAAACCCTTATACCATAAGTCTTTGCTATCTCAGCGGCAGTGGCGGGGGCAATCTCTCCACAGTTGTTGACACCATCGGTGAGAAGTATCACCACGCGGCTCTTTGCATCTGAGTCCTTCAGCCTTGCAACGGCAGTCGCAAGACCGTTCCCTATTGCCGTGCCATCGTCTATGAGGCCTGTCTGGACATCCTTCAGCAGGTTGATCAGAGTGGGACGGTCGGTTGTCAGGGGCGCCTGGGTGTAACTTTCACCGGCGAAGACCACTATCGCCATCCTGTCGGCAGGACGGGAGGCTATGAACTCCACGGCAATGTCCTTGGCCGCGCCTATGCGGTCGGGCTTGAAGTCGCGGGCGAGCATAGAGGTCGACACGTCCATCGCAAGCGCGATGTCGATGCCTTCGGTGTCCACCTTCTCAAGGTTCTGCGAGGTGCGCGGGCGCGCTATTGCAAGCACTGTCAGCGCTATGGCTATGAACCTCAGTACAAATGGGATATGTCGTATCCAACCTGCGCTGCGGCCGCCTTTCGACGCCCACGCGCCGCCGTTGGAAACGGTCAGGAAAGGTTCGCGGCCCCTGAGCTGCCGCCACAGGTAGAGCGCCAGCACGGGAATGAGGAGCAGTTCGAGCCAGAGAAGTGCGGGGTATTCGAAAAACATCACCTTTCCTCCTCAGTTTCAGTTATGAACGTTGAATTGACGAACCTCACGGCCTGGGGCACGGTCTCTTCGTTCTCCGCGTCGGAAGCCGTGTATTTGGCGAACTTCACGAGGTCTGCACGGCCGAAGAGCTCTGAAATTTCGTCGAAGGAGGCCTTTTCCACGCCCTTTTCCCGGAGCATCGCAAGGATCTCACGCGAGGTGGACTCCTGCGCGGCCACCTCGAAACGGTCGCTGATATATATCCTCAGCGCATCGGTGACGGCTGTGTAGAACTGTTTCTGGTTGCCGCCCTGCCAGATCTTCTGACGGCGTATCCTGTCGAGCGAGCGGAGAGCCACGATATGTGCGGGCTCCTTCACCACCGGACGGCCGAAGAAGTCGCATTTGGCGCGGCGCATCCTGATACGGCGCACGAAATACCAGACTGACGCACTTGCCGCCAGCACTATACCCGCCCAGGGGAGAATCTCTCCGGCCGTTACAGGATAGCCCATCTGCTGCTTTATGTCGAAGGGCCGGTAAGTGGCCGTGTCGATGGGGATTGTGGTCACCTCGAGCACCGGGCCCTCGAACAGGAGGCTGTCCACGCTCCCGTCATTATGAAGCAGCAGGGCGGCGTGGTCGGGCAGATGGAAAGTGCCGCTGTCGAAAGACGTCACCGTCACGCGCCCTTCAAGGTCGAGTATGCCCTTGCGGTGGCGGAGTGTGTCGAGGTGAAAGCCGCCTATGACCTCCACGCCCCGGGTAAGCGTCTCGCCCACAGGAGCGAACTGCACCTGCTCGCCTTCCTGAAGCTGGAGGGGCATCTTCCACTGCACCTGGTCACCGATGAGGATGGTGTCGCGCGTAAGGCGTGTAGTGATGTTTTCAAAGTCTGTCATATCGCATTAAGATGCTCTGCTCTTGAAAAAGGAAATAAGTTCGCGGACATAGTCCTGCGAGGTGCTGATGCTGACGGTGTCTATCCTGTACTTGCGCAGGAGTTTCTGCGTGCGGGCCGTCACTTCGCTGTTCCACGAGGCGAAATTGCGCCTCCACTGGGCCGATGAGGTGTTGACCCACATCTGTCTGCCGCTTTCGGCATCCCTCACGCAGACAAGCCCCACATCGGGCATCTGCCGTTCGCGCTCGTCGTAGATGTTTATCACCGAAAGGTCGTGACGGCCTGCGGCTATCTTCAGCGCATCCTCATAGCGGGGATTGCATCCGTCGTCCACGTCCAGCATATCGGAAAGGAGGAACGCCGTGCAACGCCTCTTGATGGCATTGGTGAGGAACTGCAGGGCCGCGGCTATGTCGGTGCCGCTGTCCTGAGGTTCGAAATCGAGCATCTCCCTTATGATATGCAGCAGATGACTGCGGCCCTTCTTGGGAGGGATGAACTTCTCCACCCTGCTGCTGAAGAACAGCGCGCCCACCTTGTCGTTGTTGATGGATGCGGAAAACGAGAGCACGGCCGCGATTTCGGCGGTCAGGTCCTTCTTGAGCTTGTCGGTGGTGCCGAAGAAACGCGAGCCGCTGACGTCTATCAGCAGCACGACGGTCATCTCGCGCTCCTCCTCATAGACTTTTATGTAGGGTGAACGCATACGCGCGGTGACGTTCCAGTCCATATTGCGGACATCGTCACCGTACTGATATTCACGGACTTCGCTGAATGCCATACCGCGCCCCTTGAACGCCGAATGGTATTCTCCGGCGAATATCTGGTGCGACAGGCCGCGGGTCTTGATCTCTATCTTGCGGACCTTCTTGAGAAGTTCATTTTCCATTTCAAGCCGCTTCCTAAGGAACTTCCACTGCGTTGATTATCTCGGAGATGATCTGCTCGGCCGTGACGTTTTCGGCTTCGGCCTCGTATGTCAGGCCGATACGGTGACGGAGCACCTGGGGGCACACGGCGCGAACGTCCTCGGGGATGACATAACCCCTTCGGTTGATGAACGCATAGGCCTTGGATGCCATAGCGAGCGAGATGCTGGCACGGGGAGAACCTCCGTATGCGATAAGGTCGGCCAGTTTGCCGAGACTGTACTGCTCGGGGTTGCGTGTCGCGAAAACTATGTCAACGATGTATTTCTCGATCTTTTCGTCCATATACACGTCACGGACTACCTCACGTGCGCGGATTATGTCCTCCGGTTTGAGAACGGCCGAAGCGCGGGGGAACTCGCCGCTGTTGTTCATACGGATGATGAGTTTCTCCTCCTCCTTCCTGGGATAGGTGACGACGCACTTGAGCATGAAGCGGTCGACCTGAGCCTCGGGCAGAGGATAGGTGCCTTCCTGCTCCACCGGGTTCTGGGTGGCCATTACAAGGAAAGGTTCCGGAAGCCTGAAGGTCTCGGTGCCGATGGTCACCTGACGTTCCTGCATCGCTTCGAGAAGCGCTGACTGCACCTTTGCGGGGGAACGGTTGATTTCATCGGCAAGGATGAAATTGGCGAAAACAGGGCCCTTCTTAATCTGGAAGTTCTCGTTCTTCTGACTGTAGATCATAGTTCCCACAAGATCGGCGGGAAGAAGGTCGGGGGTGAACTGGATACGATTGAACTTTGCGTCGACAATTTGCGCCAGCGTGTTGATTGCCAATGTCTTGGCAAGACCTGGCATACCTTCGAGGAGTATATGTCCGTTGGCGAGGAGAGCTATGAGGAGGTTCTCCACCAGAGGCTTCTGGCCCACGATGACCTTGTTCATCTCCATCTGGACCAGATCGACGAACGAACTTTCTTTCTGAATCCTTTCGTTCAGTTCTTTGATGTTTACGGTTTCCATATCATTAGGGTTTCTTATTTATCAAATTATTGTCTACTTTTGTCCTCGGCGTACGAGCATCCGCAACTCGCAAAATTAACTATTTTTTCGCATATGCGTTACTTTATTCGTCTGTCATATTCAGGCGCATCATTCTGTGGCTGGCAGATTCAGTCGAATGCCCCCAGCGTGCAGCAGGAACTCCAGAGAGCGCTGTCCATCGTCTGCAAGGAGGAGATTTCCGTGACCGGTGCAGGAAGGACGGATACGGGTGTCAGCGCGCTGCATTACATTGCCCACTTCGACACGGCCGCGAGGCTCGATGAAAACGCCGGTCAGGTCATTTACAAATTGAATGCCATCCTCCCCCGCTCCGTTGCGGTGGAGAATCTGGCAGTTGTCGCCGACGACGCCCACGCACGTTTCGATGCCTCGTCAAGGCTCTACCGCTACCGCCTCCATACAGGCAAGGATCCCTTTGCAACCTGCTCCCTGAACTGGGACAGGCCGCTTGACCTGGAGGCTATGAACGCCGCCGCGCTACGCATCCTGGGCCGGAGAGATTTCTCCTGCTTCGAGAAGACGGGCTCCGACAACAGGACATCCTTATGCACCGTCACCTCCGCCTTCTGGCAGGAAGAAACCACGCCGGAGGCTCAGCCTGACCGGGTGCGGCGCTATGTGTTCACTATCAAGGCCGACAGGTTCCTGCGGAATATGGTGCGCGCGACAGTCGGGACTCTTCTTGAAATAGGCTGCGGCAAACAGCCCCCCGAATGGATTGACGAAGTCCTCGCCTCCGGCTCACGCTCTGCCGCCGGACAGTCTGTTCCCGGAGAACCGCTCTTCCTCGCCGGCATCGAATATCCCTATCCCATCCACTGGCTCCTATAATCTCCGGCAATAATTACCGGTCGGCTGCCTTTTTGATTCATCTGGCAGCCAACCTTCGTCGGAACTCCGTTCGCTTCGCTCACTTCGGACCCTCCCACCGTTTCCTGCGTCCCGCTTCGCGGAACTTGTCTCCGGCGGGCCCCTCCCGCTTCCCGTGTGCGCGGGAGCACACGTCCTCCGAAGGTTGCTGTCAGATTATTACGGCAGCCGGCCGGACATAAAGAAAGTGACCTCCCTTGCGGGAGATCACCCTCGGATATGTCAATGGGCGGAACCTATACGAGCCCCTGTTCGAGCATTGCCTGAGCCACTTTCATAAAGCCGGCGATGTTGGCGCCCTTCACATAGTCGACGCTGCCGTCGGGACGGGTACCGAACTTGACGCACTGCTCGTGGATGCTTTCCATAATGTAATGGAGCTTCTCGTCCACCTCGCGTGCACTCCAACTGATGTGAGTGGCGTTCTGTGTCATCTCCAGGCCTGAAGTGGCAACGCCGCCGGCGTTAACAGCCTTGCCGGGAGCGAAGAGTATGCCGTTGTTCTGGAAGAAGTGGATTGCTCCGGGCTGGCAGCCCATATTGGAAACCTCGCAGCAGCACCAGCATCCGTTTGCCTTCAGGAGCTTTGCGTCATCTTCCGAAAGTTCATTCTGGAATGCGCAGGGAAGAGCGATGTCGCAGGGAACGCTCCAGGCCTTGAGGCCGGCGGTGAACTTGCAGGCGCCGGGGAATTTGTCAGCCATATCCTGAACGCGGTTGCGGTTGGAGGAGCGCATAACAAGCATATAGTCGATCATTTCCTTGTTTATGCCGCCGGGAATCTCGCATACGCCGTCAGGTCCGGAAATGGCCACCACCTTCGCGCCCAGCTCCGTCGCCTTGGTGCAGGCTCCCCAGGCCACGTTGCCGAAGCCGGAGATGCAGACCTTCCTGTCCTTGATGTCCTTGCCGGCCTTGGCCAGAAGGTGCTGGGTGAAATAGAGAGCGCCGAAGCCTGTTGCCTCGGGACGGAGTATGGAACCGCCCCAGGTCGAGCCCTTGCCCGTAAGAACGCCTGTATTGTATTCTCGGGCGAGTTTCTTGTACATTCCGTACATATAGCCGATCTCGCGTCCGCCGCAGCCTACGTCACCTGCAGGAACATCCTGGTCGGGGCCTATGCACTGCCAGAGTTCGAGCATGAAGGCCTGGCAGAAACGCATTATTTCAGCATCCGACTTGCCCACCGGGTCGAAATCGGAACCGCCCTTCGCGCCGCCCATAGGGAGGGTTGTCAGAGCGTTCTTGAATGTCTGCTCGAAACCGAGGAACTTCAGCATCGAAGGGGTCACCGCCTTATGGAAGCGTATGCCCCCCTTGTAGGGGCCTATGGCGCTGTTGAACTGGATGCGGTAGCCGGTATTGTGCTGCACCTCACCCTTGTCGTCAACCCAGGTGACGCGGAAAGTGAAGATGCGGTCGGGCTCGACCATACGCTCCACAATCTTGTTCTTCTCGAATTCGGGGTGCTGGTTGTAGGTTTCCTCAACCGATTCAAGGACTTCACGGACGGCCTGATGATACTCGGCCTCACCGGGATACTTGGCCTGCAGACAGGCCATTATTTCTTGTGTTTTCATTTTGAAGGTTATATATGGATATCTGTTTGCATATTACAAACTCAAGTTTCAAATTTAAGCAAAAAATCGAATGCCTGCAATCACTATTCGACAGTCATCACTATGCTTGCTCCGTCAGCGGCAGCGCCGTCGGCACCGGTGCGGGGAACGACATCCACGCTCTTGCACAGGCCGTAGATGAGCCCCTTCTGGATGTTGAACTCACCGGAGTCGAAAATGGATGCGTCGAAGGTGCGGGGCGAGTCTATCCTAACCTGCCGGGTGTCGTTCTTCTCCGAGTATGAGACAGTCACCTTCACTCCCTTTTCAGCTCCGACAACAAGCAGGCATTCCTCCACGAGGTGGATGATGTGGTCGGTAGTCTTGAAGGGGAAGTTGTATTTGTCGCAGAAGGTTTTGATCCGGGCCATCATCTCGTAGTAGTCATACTCGGCCGAGTTGATGTCGTATGAGCACTCCCGTATGCGGTTGATGAACCTGCGGGTGTTCTCTTTCTGCGGATTGTCGAATATCTGCTCGGGCGAGCCGTCCTCGTAGATGTATCCGCCGTCCATATAGAACACGCGGCTGCTGACCTCGCGGGCGAAACGCATCTCGTGAGTGACCACCATCATCGTCATTCCCTGCTTTGCAAGCATACGGATAACGCCGAGCACCTCACTGACCATAGTGGGGTCGAGTGCGGAAGTGGGTTCGTCGAAGAGTATGATTTCCGGTTCCATGGCAAGAGAACGGGCAATGGCCACCCTCTGCTTCTGTCCGCCGGACAGCTGGGAGGGATAGGCATCGGCCTTCTCGGCAAGACCCACGAGACGCAACAGTTCCATAGCCCTGTCCTCAGCCTCCTTTCGCGACTTGCCGAGGAGCTTCACAGGGGCGAAGGTAATGTTCTCGAGTATGGTCTTTCCGTTGATGAGGTTGAACGACTGGAACACCATACCCATCTTGCGGCGCAGGGCGGGAACGTTGGCTCCCTTTGCGAGGATATCATCGCCGTCAATGATGATGCGGCCTGAAGTGGGTGTTTCGAGAAGGTTCAGACAGCGCAGGAAGGTGCTCTTGCCGGTGCCTGAAGGCCCGATTATGGAAATCACCTCCCCTTTGCGGATTTCGGCGTTGATGTCCTTCAGGACGGTGAAGCTGTCGTCGTAGGTCTTCTTGAGGTGGGATATGCTGATGACCACGTCCTTGTCGATTCCTTCAACCTTTTTCGGAGGCTTGGGAGCGAACGCGGTGCGGCGCAGGACTGCTGCGGCAACGGCTGCGGCTGCGAGCGCAAGGACAATCCAGCCCCACGCGCCGCGGCCATTTTCATCGGCTGCAGGCGTTGCCTGGTCAGCGCCGGCCTTGTTTGACTTGAGCATAATGATCACCTGCTTGCTTTCGGAATACGGCACCTGGATTATCATCTTCTGACGTTCCTCCGTGATGTTGATGGAAGCCACGGCCATATCCCACTTGTTGGTGACCAGGCCGGCCAGCATCCCGGAGAAGTCCATTGGAATTATCTCGACAGGGCGCTGTATATACTGTCCGAACTCGCGTATGAGTTCCACCTCGATTCCGTCCATCGTGCCGTTGAGCAGGAAGGAGATCGGAGGCATAGTGCCCATAGTGGCAACCTTTATCGGCTTGCCGGTGGCGCTTTGGGGTATGTCCCTGTGCGATGAGGCTGAGCTTTCTTTCCACCAGCGGTCCCTGGCCTCCTGCATACGGCCGGAAGCGGTATATTCTGCTACGAACGCCTCGAACTGCCCGGAGAGTTCCCTCTGGTCGAAGCTGAATCCGGCACCAACCTGAAGTATGGGCGCGGCACAGCCGATGGTGTCGAGCAGGGGGTTGTCCTTCATCGCGTTGACGGCGATGATGTCATCGATATAGTAGCCCATAACCTTGCCGGACAGAACGGCTTCCAGACCGTCCACCTCGGAGTTGTAGGACTGCACGTCCCTCATACCCCGACGCTCGTTGACATAGCTCTCGCCAACCGATCCGAGCAGGGTGGCGACTTTCATATTGTCCAGATCCGACTCACTGCCTATCAGTGTCCTGCTTCCGCCTGCAGAGCCGCTGCCGGAGCAGGAGGCAAGGACTGTCAAGGCTGTCAGGCCGAGCAGGATGCAGCCCATAGTGCCGGGAGATGTACGTTTCCTGCGGGAACGCGACCTTTGCCGGGGGGTGTTCTCGCTTCCTCCGAGCCTTGAGATGCCGAGAGCGAGCAGCCAGGCGATGAGGAAATACACCAAAGCGATGGTGATCAAGGGGAAAAATGCGTCAAAGGTGCGCGCACGGATGATGTCGGACGCCTTGGTCATATCCATAACAGCCACGTAGCCAACTATCGAAGTGGCTTTCAGCACGCTTACCACCTCACCCTGATAGACGGGTATGACGTTGCGTACAGCCTGCGGAAGGATGATGTTCATAAAGGTCTGTGTCTTGCTGAAACCCAGCGAAAGGCCGGCCTCTGTCTGACCGCGGTCAATGCCCTCGATGGAGGTGCGGAGCATCTCGCAGATGTAGGCGGCGCTCTCCATACCGAAGGTGATGATGGATACCACCACCCCTGTTGCGTTAAGAGGCGCAAGCACCACGTAGTACATTATCATCAGCGCCACAAGCACCGGAATGCCGCGCATCAGTTCGATGTAGACCTTTGCGAAACCGCTCAGCCAGGGGCGCCTGTTCATTCTCATCCAGCAGAGCAATCCGCCGAGCAGTGTGCCGAGAACCACTGAAAGGACAGTGATGATCAGTGAGACTTTCAAGCCGTTGAGAATATGCATCCAACGTGCTTCGACAATGAAGTTGTTGTAAAAAGAGTCGGCAATCGACTGCCAGATTGAAAGAGGAATCATAATATTGTCAGCTTTTTTTTATCTATCTGTTCACTCTGAACTTCTCGCAGCCGGTGGCGAAATAGTCGCAGATCTGGCGTGCGGCGGCAAGGCCTGCGTTGATGTTGGCCTCGGCGGTCTGAGCGCCCATCTTCTTGGGAGTTGCGAAAACGCGGTCGGGATAATTCTGACGCAGAAGCGCATAATTGTCGGGAGCTACGTCGGCCACATATTTCAGGTCAGGCCTGCTCAGAAGCGCGCTTGCCAGTTCGGATTCATTGATGACCTCCTTGCGTGCGGTGTTGACCACAGTCGCGCCCTTGGGGAGAAGATCGAAGAGATTCTTTCCTATGGAGCCCACCGTCTTGGGGGTTGCGGGAATATGTATGCTGACAAAGTCGGACTGAGAGTAGAGTTCCTCGAGGCTGTGCACAGCCGTGGCGCCAGCCTCCTCGATCTGCTCGTCTGACAGGAAGGGGTCGAACGCCAGCACGTTCATACCGAGGGCGGCGGCCTTGGCTCCTACCAGGCGGCCTACATTGCCAAACGCCTGAATGCCTATATTCCTGCCGCTCAGCTCATTACCCGTGGCGGGGGTGAACTGCCCGCGCGAGATGTAGATCATAAGGCCCAATGCGAGTTCAGCCACTGCATTCGAGTTCTGACCGGGAGTGTTCATAACCACAATGCCGGCTGCCGTGGCGGCTTCGAGGTCAATGTTGTCATAACCTGCGCCGGCTCGCACAACTATCTTGAGTTTCCCACAGGCGGCTATCACACCGGCTGTGACCTTGTCGGAGCGAACAATCATCGCGTCCGCATCCGCCGCTGCGACTACCAGTTGGTCCTCTCCTTCATACTTTTCGAGAAGGGCTACGCTGTGGCCCGCTTTTTCAATGATTTCGGTAATGCCCCGCACTGCCGCGGGAGCAAAAGGTTTCTGGGTTGCAAGAAGGACTTTCATAGAAAAAGGTTGATTGGTATATGCAAATTTACGGAATTTAATGAGACGGCAGCACGTCGGATCATTGCCTTCCGGCGACATTGGCGGCCAGGCCGCCTATGCCGGTTTCCTTATAGAGATTGGGAAGGTCGTGGCCGGTGTCCTTCATAACCTTCACCACGTCGTCGAACGACACTATGTGGCGGCCGTCGGACAGCATTGCGTAGAAGTTGGCGTCAAGCGCGCGGGTGGCGGCGAAGGCGTTGCGCCCGATGCAGGGCACCTGCACCATTCCGCATACCGGATCGCAGGTCATACCGAGATGATGTTCAAGGCCCATTTCGGCGGCATATTCGATCTGGGCGGTGGTGCCGCCGAAGAGCTGGCACACCGCGGCGGCCGCCATTGCGCAGGCCACTCCCACTTCACCCTGGCATCCCACGTCGGCGCCCGAGATGGACGCGTTCTGCTTCACCACGTTGCCGAACAGTCCGGCTGTGGCAAGAGCGCGGAGTATGCGCGTGTCGCTGAAATCGTGGCCGTGCTTGAGATGGTAGAGCACCGCGGGCACGACACCGCTCGATCCGCAGGTGGGCGCTGTAACTATCGTCCCGCCTGAAGCGTTCTGCTCGCTGACGGCGAGCGCGTAGGCGTGCACGAGTCCGCGCGACTGCAGGCTCGGCTTGTAGCCGGTGGCGCGCACGTGATAGACCGATGCCTTGCGCTGCAGGTGTATTGGCCCGGGAAGGACGCCTTCGTTCTGCAGGCCCTCCTCCACGGAGTCCTGCATCACCTTCCAGATGCCGGCAAGGAACTCCCATATTCCGGGGCCTTCGCAGTGTTCCACATATTCCCAGTAGGTCCAGCCCTTTTCGGTGCAGAAGGCCTCGATGCCCGTCATTGTGTCGAGGGGATATATCTCGGGAGTTTCAAGCATCCCATCCTGCCCCGGGCCTTCGGAAAGAGCTCCGCCGCCTACGCTGTAGACAGTCCACCGGTCACCGGGCAGACCGTCTTCACCCACTGTCGAGAACGTCATCGCATTGGGATGATAAGGCAGGAACTCGCTGCTCCAGATGAATTTCACCGGGGCTATGGGCTGCAGAGCGTCGCGTATGGCCACATCTGTCAGGTGGCCTTTGCCCGTGGCGGCAAGGCTGCCGTAGAGAGTCACTTCGAATCCGGTGGCATCGGGATGTTTCGAGGCGTAGATGGCCGCCGCCTTCGAGGGGCCCATAGTATGGCTGCTGGAAGGCCCACGGCCAACCTTGTAGAGTTCACGCAGTGATTTCATCACTTGCGGGGCTTGATGTCGAGTTTCACGGGCTTGATCATATTCTCGGGCTTGAGGATCTCATCGAGTTCCTCCGCCGTGAGTATGCCCTCCTCGAGCACTATGTCATATACGCCGCGGCCGGTTTCCTTGGCCTTCTTGGCTATCTTGGTGGAATGCTTGTATCCTATTATGGGGTTGAGGGCCGTCACTATGCCTATGCTGCCCTTGATGTACTGCTCGCAGCGGTCGGCGTTGGCGGTGATGCCGTCGATGCAGTTGACGCGCAGGGTGTCGAATCCGTTGCAGAGCAGTTCGGCGCTCTCGAAGCAGCACTGTATCATAACGGGTTCCATCGCGTTGAGTTCCATCTGGGCCGCCTCACCGCTCATAGTCACGCATACGTCGTTGCCGAACACCTTGTAGCATATCTGGCTCATCACTTCCGGTATCACGGGGTTGACCTTGCCGGGCATTATGGACGAGCCGGGCTGCTTTTCGGGAAGGTTTATCTCACCCAGACCGCAGCGGGGGCCGGATGCGAGCAGACGAAGGTCGTTGCTTATCTTCGAAGCCTTCACTGCAAGGCGCTTCATAGCGGCGCTGTAGCCCACAAGGCTGGATGTGTCGGAGGTGGCGCCGACAAGGTCGGCGGCGAGTTTCACATCCCATCCGGTGAGTTCGGCGAGAGCCTTCACGCATTTCTCGGCATAGCCAGGTTCGGAGCAGATGCCCGTGCCGATGGCTGTAGCGCCCATATTGACGGTAAGGAAGTCAGCTGCGGCCTCGTCGAGATGCTTCATCTCATCATCGAGTATCGAGGCGAATCCGCCGAAGGTCTGGCCGAGGGTCATCGGCACTGCGTCCTCGAGCTGGGTGCGGCCCATCTTGAGTATTGACGCGAATTCCTTCTCCTTTGCGCGGAGCGAAGCGATCAGGTCGGCGAGATGCTTCTTCAGCGTGAGGTGGGTGTAATAGAGGCCGAGGTGGGCTGCGGTGGGATATGCGTCATTCGTCGACTGGCTGCGGTTGACATCGTCATTGGGCCAGCAGTGCTGGAAGTCACCCAGCTCATAGCCCATAATCTGAAGCGCGCGGTTGGCTATCACCTCGTTGGCGTTCATATTGGTCGAAGTGCCGGCTCCTCCCTGTATCATATCCACGGGGAAGGCCTCGGAAAGCTTGCCGTCGAACACTTCGCGGCAGGCCTGCATTATGGCTTCATAGACGGGCTCGGTGAGCAGGCCCAGGGACCGGTTGGCCATAGCCGCGCCCATCTTGGTGATTGCCAGACCTTTGAGATAGTCGGGATATTCGTTGAGATGGAAGTGGCTGATGTTGAAGTTCTCAAGGGCGCGCATAGTCTGCACGTCATATAAAGCGTCTGCGGGGACCTGCTTTTCGCCTATCAGGTCACTGCCTGTTCTGTAATTTTTCAAGTTCATATCAAATAGATTTTTAACATTCTTTCATTTGTCTTGAGGACCCGGGGAGAAGAAGGAGAAATGCACGTTGCCGTAGCGCTTTTCCTTTACGAATCCCGCATCGGAGGTGAAGCGGTAGTCGCCGGGGTGTTCGAGTATGAGATAGCCGCCGTCTTTTACGAGGCCGTGGCTGAACACCTTTTCGGGAATCGTGTCCAGCCCCTCGATGGCATACGGAGGGTCGGCGAACACTATGTCGTAGGTCTCCCGGCAAAGGCCGAGGAAATCGAACACGTTGCTGTGGGCTACCTGCACCGTGCGGCCGAGGCCGAACTGTGCGGAGGTCTTCTTTATGAACGCGCAGTGGGCGGGGTTCATTTCCACGGCCACTACCCTCGGGCAGCCTCGCGAGGCGAATTCATAGGATATGCCGCCTGTCCCGGAGAAGAGGTCAAGCACCGTGCAGCCCTCGAAATCCACTTCATTCTGCAGAACGTTGAAAAGCCCCTCCTTGGCAAAGTCGGTGGTCGGACGCGCCTTGTATCCGACCGGGGGAAGGATGCTCTTGCCTTTGAGTGTTCCGCCTATGATGCGCATAATGAGGTCAGATATTGTAGAGCACCGAGATGTTCTCCACTCCGTGGAAATATTCCAGGAGAGTCTCCTGCCGCTCCACGTCCAGTTTTTCGCGGAAATAGAGGGTTGTCATCTCGGGATTGAACTGGAACTGCTTGATGGCGGCGAAGATGAAATACTGTGCCGTGACAAAGTCGGCCGCTTCGAAGCTGTTGCACATAAGAAGTCTGTCGCCCTCGGCCACGGCGATGTGCAGTTCGCCGGGGATGAAACTTGCAACCACCTTGTTGTGCTCCCTGATAAGGGGAAGCATCTGAAGGAGGTCGTGAGCTACCGGCATATAGCCTTCGCGCGCCCCGCGAGGCACCGCAAAAACAAGAACTGCCTTATAATGAGGCAGTTCTGTATATTTGACTTCTTCTGAAGGTACCGGGGCGAAGAATTCCGCCAGGGTTTCCGCCGCCTTGTCGCTCCGGAAGAATGCCGAAGGTATCAGCGTGTATTTGTCCACTATTCCCAGTTGCCGGCGTTGTTGTTCGGGTTGTCGATGCTGCCGACCATCAGGCCTGCGTAGCGGCTCTGGTCGTTGCGTTCAGCATTGAGGTTGATGATCAGCTGATCGTCAAGACCCTTGAGCAGACCTTCGAAAGGTTTGCCGGGAGCGGGGCGGAAGCCATAGGGCATCTTGGCCTCGAAGAGGGGAACGGTGATACCGGAAACGAGCTTCTCGACGGTGTTGAGTTCGACTTCAAGTCCGTCTGAGAAAGGAACGTACTTGAGGGAATCGACGCAGAAGCCCTTGCGGCTTGCGAATATCGTATCCTTCACGGCAATCTTGTTCTCGATGCTGAACACGAGATTCCTGTCGCCTTTCTGATAGAGTTCGTAGAGGTCTGAGTCAGTAATCTTCCGGTTCTGCTTCCTGATGGCGTCGGTGTGGGCGACTGCAACCGAGTCATCCTTCGAACCTATCTGAAGGGTCACGGGAATGTTGCCGGTGTTGTAGAAAAGAATGAGGGAATCCATAGTGGAAGCGAACTTGCCGGTAGCGGTCTTGTAGGCGACCTGGAGAGTACGGATGTCCTTGAGTCTTTCAATTGCCACAGATTCGCGGGCTTCCCTCTCCTTCTTGAAATTGAGGGGAAGCATAACGCTCTTGACGATGAGGAACGCCAGAAGGGCGATTGCCAAAGGTAAAATTACGATAGTAAAAAGCTTTTTCATTATGTAAATTTTTGTTGTTTTCGGGTATGGTTCGCAAAAATTATCTACAAAAGTAAATATAATATTTAGAGATTGCAAGATTTATTTCCTCAGAAACTGTTTAAATTTGGTTGCCGAAATTTAATATAGTGGATTTTTTGATGATTTGAAGGAGCGATGGGGTTCCATCG
The DNA here is from genome assembly GCA_045600965.1 of Bacteroidales bacterium. GTDB lineage: Bacteria > Bacteroidota > Bacteroidia > Bacteroidales > UBA932 > RGIG6374. The sequence continues at coordinate 73,468 of JAZRYW010000033.1, forward strand.
TGACTGAAAAGCAGCGAAAAATACGCGAAAAAGAAACATAAGTATTGAAGTTAACCATTTCAAAACAGGTTCTTAAACAGCTTCTTAAATTTTTTTTGGTTATATTTGCGGGCTGAATGAACTTGTAACAAACGTTATGGCAGAAAACACCCTTTTGAGCAAGCTCTCGGATCTGGAGGAGAAGTACGCGAGTCTGCAGGAGCAGCTTGCAGATCCTTCCGTGATGGGCGATATGAAGAAATATGTCCAGTTGAACAAGGACTACAAGGACCTCGAGCCCATCGTGGCGGCAGGACGCAACTACGCGCGTATGCTGTCCGACCTTGAAGGCGCCAAGGACATACTGATGAACGAGAAGGACGAGGAGCTGCGCGAGATGGCCAAGGAGGAGGCTTCCGAACTTGAGGACAGGATTCCAGCCCTCGAGGAGGAGATAAAGATACTGCTCATACCCGCCGACCCCCAGGACAGCAAGAACGCGATGCTCGAGATCCGCGGCGGTGCGGGCGGAGACGAGGCGGCCATATTCGCGGGCGACCTCTTCCGTATGTATGCCAAGTTCGTGGAGCGCAAGGGTTGGAAGATGGAGATAAACAGCCAGAGCGAAGGCGCCAGCGGCGGATACAAGGAAATAGTGTGCAAGATCTCCGGCGAGAAGGTCTATGGCATTATGAAATACGAAAGCGGCGTCCACCGCGTGCAGCGCGTGCCGCAGACCGAGACTCAGGGACGCGTGCATACCTCCGCCGCATCGGTGGTGGTGCTTCCCGAGGCCGACGAGTTCGACGTGGAGATAGATATGAAGGACGTGCGCAAGGACACTTTCTGCTCTTCCGGTCCCGGCGGCCAGGGTGTCAACACCACCTACTCCGCCATCCGTCTGACACACATCCCCACAGGTATCGTGGTGCAGTGCCAGGACGAGCGTTCGCAGTTGAAGAATCTCGACAAGGCTATGCAGGAACTCCGTACAAGGCTCTACAACCTCGAGTACGAGAAATACCTCAACGAAATGACCACAAAGCGCAAGACTATGGTCTCCACCGGTGACCGTTCGGCCAAGATACGCACCTACAACTATCCCCAGAGCCGCGTGACCGACCACCGTATCGGATATACGATGTACAACCTGCCCGTGTTTATGGACGGCGACATACAGGAGGTCATCGACCAGCTGCAGATCGCAGAGAACGCCGAACGTCTGAAGGCCGCCGGCGAATAGTGGATTATGCAGAACAACACCATCCCCACCGACCTGGGTACAGAAAGGATCGGAAAGCTTCTCAGACGATACGCCCTCCCCGCCATAATAGCGATGACCGCATCATCGCTTTACAATATGGTGGACAGCATATTCATCGGGCAGGGATGCGGACCTATGGCAATCGCCGGTCTGGCCATCACCTTCCCCCTTATGAACCTCTCGACCGCGTTCGGCTCGATGGTGGGCGTAGGCGCGTCCACCCTGATATCGGTGCTGCTGGGCCAGCGCAACTATGACGAGGCCGGGAAGGTCCTCGGCAACGTGCTGATAATGAACATCGCCATAGGGCTCGTGTTTATGGGCGTCACCCTGACGTTCCTCGACCCTATCCTGCGGTTCTTCGGAGCCAGCGAGACCACCCTGCCCTACGCGAAGGAATATATGACGGTGATACTCGCGGGCAACGTCATCACACACCTCTATTTCGGCCTAAACGCCGTGCTCCGCGCGGCGGGCTATCCCCGCAAGTCGATGACCGCCACCATCATCACGGTCACTCTCAATGTCATCCTCGATCCGATATTCATATTCGTGTTCGACCTGGGCATCAAGGGCGCGGCCATTGCCACGGTCATCTCCCAGGCCGTCTCGCTCTGCCTGCAGCTTCACCATTTCAGCAACAGGAACGAATTCCTCCACTTCACGCGGGGCAAGATACGCTTCGAGCCCAAGATAGCCGGAAGAGCCGTCTCCATCGGCCTTTCCCCCTTCCTGATGAACGTGGCCTCCTGTATGGTGGTCATCTTCATCAACAAGGGCCTGCAGTCTTACGGCGGCGGGCAGGGCGACCTCTGCGTGGGCGCCTACGGCATCGCCAACCGCATAGTGTTCCTGTTCATTATGATAGTGCTCGGGTTCAACCAGGGTATGCAGCCCATAGCCGGCTACAACTACGGCGCAAGGCAGTACGGGCGCGTGCTGAACGTCTACAAGAGGACCGCGATCAGCGCCACCCTTGTGCTTACGGCGTCGTTCCTTACAGCGCTGCTCATACCCGAACTTGCTGTCCGCCTCTTCACCTCCGATGACGAACTGGTGAGACTCGGGGCGAAATGTTTCCGCTATATGGTGGCCGTGTTCCCCATCGTGGGTTTCCAGATGGTCACCACAAACCTTTTCCAGAGCCTCGGTATGGCTGGCAAGGCCATATTCCTCTCGCTCACCCGCCAGCTGCTCTTCCTGCTGCCGGCAGTGCTCATCCTTCCCCGCTTCTACGGAGTCGAGGGCGTGATGATGTCCTTCCCGCTGTCAGACGCGCTGGCTACCGTCACCACCGGTGCAATGGCCATAGGCCTGATTCGCAAGTTCAAGGCGGATTCTCTGCCACAAATCAAATAACTTATGGAAAAACAGAGAGTTATCATCACAATAGGACGACAGATAGGTGCTGGCGGAAAGAAGGTCGCCGCAGCGCTGTCCGGAATGCTGGACATCCCTATGTACGACAGCGAACTGCTGGAGATTGCCGCCAGGCGCAGCGGCTGCGACCGTGACCTGTTCGAGCGCGTGGATGAGAAGAAGAAGGGCTCGCTGCTGACTTCTCTCTTCAGCCGTCCTTCGCCTACAGCCGAGAACACCCATATGGACAGTTTCATCAGCAATGAGAATCTTTTCCAGATACAGAGCACCGTCATCCGTGAGATAGCCGCAGAAGGCTCCGCAATATTCGTGGGCCGCTGCGCCGACTACATCCTCCGTGACGACCCCGACCTGATTTCGGTGTTCATCACCAGCCCCCTGTCAGAGCGCGTGAAGACCAACGCCCAACGCTACAACGTAAGCGAGGATGTGTCACAGCGCTACATAGAGCACGACGAACGCAAGCGCACGTCATACTACAATTTCTACACTTTCAAGAAATGGGGTGATTCCTCCAGTTACGATCTCTGCATCAATTCTTCGATCCTCGGTATTGAGGGCACGGCGCAGTACATTGTGGAGTTCATCCGCCGCAGGCAGGAAGCCGGGAAAAGATAGTCTATTGTTCGACTGTTATGTCGAACACAAGCGGTGAATAGCTCGGGATGGTAGAACTGCCGCTGTCGCCGTAGCCGTAGGCCGAGGCGAAGAACACTATCGCGTGGTCGCCTTTCTGCATACGCTGTATCGCCTTCGCATAACCCTTCACCACGGAATTGTTGTCATACAGTTCCTGGTCGTCCTTATACCACTTGACGCTCAACGCCTTGTAGTCCTTTGAGGAGTCGTAGCAGCGGTAGAAGCGCGCGGTGTCCGAGACGTTGGTGTCGAACACGAATCCGTCAAGCATCTTTCCAACGTAGCGGGTGTTGAAAGTGGTGCCGGAGGAGAGGGTGTCGCTGTAGCCCTTGCCGCTGATGAGCTTGAAATAGATACCGTTGGCAAGGGTGTCAAGCCCGGGGAAATGCTCGTCACGGAAGGCCTCCAACTGTGATATCTGATATTTGTAGATGTCATCCACAATGTCAAGCACCTCTATCTCGTAGATGATGTTGTCGTTGTTCTCGTCACCGGCGGTGGAATAATAATAGAGCGAATAATAGTTCACAGTGGTGCTCTCGAGCATTGCGGGAGGGAGGGCGGCCACAACGCGTTCGCCCTTTTTCATAGTCTTGAGCACATTGTAGATGCCGGGAGTGAGAGTGGTGGGATTGACATACCAGATGTCGTGCGAATAGTAGGTGGTGGGATCGTATTCTCCGAGCTGCTTGGAGACATCCTCCCTGTTGGTGTCCTTGATGTCACCGTTGAGATAACGCGCCGTGTAGCTGATAAATACATACACGGAGTCTGTGACCTGGCGGCCTGAGGAAGCGTCCCTTTCGAGGATGTAGATGCCGTTCTGATCGGCTGTTCCGGCCTTGTCGGGATAGTTCTCGCGAACCCAGGCGGCAAGCACCCTGGCCTGTATGGAATCATTGTTCTCCACCACTATGTCGGCGCATCCGCCGGCCAGAGCCGCCAGCATCAGGGATGCAAGGGAGAATATAAGTATTTCTGCGCTTCTTTTCATCGTCCGTAAAATTCAGAAAGACCGTTTCGGGCAGACATAGCTGCTGCAAAAAGTCTTCCAAAAGCGCGAAATTAAGAAAATACTTGCAAAAAAAAAAGCAGAAGCTGTGTGCTTCTGCCTATTGTGCGTCCTCCGGACGTTCCTTTGCCGGGGCGGCGTGGATGATTCGGTCCATATGTTCCATACCCTCCACGGCGGCGATTGCCTTCATTCCGTCCTCCTGGGACATTTCAACGAATCCGTATCCTTTGGAGCGGTGGGTTTCCTTATCCAGGATGATTCTTGCCGCTGTCACTTCGCCATACTGAGAGAAAAGTTCTATGAGGTCGTCCTTTCTTGCCTTGAAATTGATTCCGTAAACAAAGATGTTCATTTTTACTTATGTTATGATTAATTTTTCAAGGCAAATATAAAAAGAATATATCGCAATATCAACATAAATCGGCTAATATTTCTATTATTTTATACAGGACGAGAACAATTTTATTCAGAATAGCCACAATAACTGCTGACGCCCTCCCCCCGGGGTTAAGGATGAAGAGAGGTATGGAAAGGTACATCCCGACAGTGACAAGGGGTATGGCCACAAGGTTGGTCACCATAAAGAACGTAGGGAAAGTGCCGAACGTCAGCCAGGTTATCGGGAACGTGCCCAACTGGCAGGCTATGGACACGGAAAGCAGGCTCCAGACTTTCCCGAGCAGACGGCTGCGTGTTGACAGCATCGCCCTCAAATGCGGATATATGAAGATAATGGACAGCACAGAGCAGAATGACAGCTGGAAACCCAGCTGTGACGGCGCCGAAGGATCGAGCGCCGTGATGAGGATCGCCGCCACGGAAAGGGCCGCAAGGGCGCAACGCTCCCCTGCCACGCTGTCGGAAAGTTCATAGAAGCAGAGCATCAGCACGGCCCGGCTTATGGAAGGACTCATCCCTGTCACCGCGGCATAGGCCACCAGTACTGCAGATACGAGCGTTCCCCGCAGCCGCCGCAGAGGAGGGCTGACCGAGAGAAAGAACAGTGCCCTGCATAGAATGAAATAAAGCACGCCGACGTGAAGGCCTGAAAGGGCCAGGAGGTGCATCGCTCCGCTTGCCTTGAAGTTGCGCAGGGTGGCGCGGTCTATCCCGCTGCGGTCGCCGAGCGTGACCGCGGTGGCCATCCCCGCGGCCCGGGTATCTCCAAGTGCGGTGTGAAGGCGCTGTGCGGCCGCCGTGCGCACACCGTCAAGACGCGGGTGATCGAGCGGATGAATGGATGGATAACGGCTCTGGAGGCAGCCTCCCAGCGCGCCTGCGGCGGCTATGCCGGCAAAGGCCACAGCCAGCGAAAGCAGGTGCGGAGTGCGGTTCGTCAGGAGGATTGCGATGGATATTGACAACAGAATGACGGGCACCGCCACAGGGAGCCGCAGCAGATATCCCGCCGCCGATGCGCCACAGAACAGCAGCGCGCACAGTGCCAATGTCCTACCTTTCATCTTGCCGTCAATTCTATGCGAAGATAGTCTGTTTTTGTCATATTTTAAACAGGAAGCTGTTTAAATTTAATTGCTCTCATTTCTTATGCATCTTTTTTGTATCTTTGCGCTTTCAATTCGGTCACATATCAACCGGTATGCTCCCTCATTTCAAGCACAAACCCATCAAAAATCTGCTATAATAAATTTCGGCAACCAAATTTAATTCGCATTCAGTAAGAATAAAAAACAAAATACCGTACGATATGATCATACTCGTTCTCAACTGCGGCAGTTCGTCGCTGAAATATCAGGTGCTGGATATGCGCACCGAAGACAATTACACGCTCCTTGCCAAGGGCCTTGTCGAACGCATAGGTATGGGTGAGGGCAACATAGTCCATTCCATCCCCGGCTGTGAGAAATACACCGAGCAGCGGCCCATCGCCGACCACACCGTGGGCATCAAGGCAGTGCTCGACCTTCTGGTCAACCACAATCCCTGTGCCGTAAAGTCGCTCTCCGAGATAGATGCAGTCGGACACCGCATCGTGCACGGAGGCGAATATTTCGACCGCAGCGTGCTCATCGACCCTCAGGTGGTCTCCCGCATCGACCAGTGCAGCGATCTGGCGCCCCTGCACAACCCGGCCAACATACTGGGCATCAAGGCAGTGACCGAACTTATGCCCGACATCCCGCAGGTGGCCGTGTTCGACACCTCCTTCCACCAGACGATGCCTTCGCACGCATATATGTATGCCCTGCCCTATGAGTATTACGACAAATACAAGATTCGCCGCTACGGTTTCCACGGCACCAGCCACCGCTTCGTATCCAAACGCGGCTGCGAACTTGCCGGGCTCGACCTCGACAACTCGAGGGTGATCACCTGCCACCTTGGCAACGGAAGTTCCATCACCGCAGTGAAGAACGGCCGTTCCATCGACACCTCGATGGGTTTCACTCCCCTGGAAGGCCTGATTATGGGAACCCGCGCGGGCAATGTGGACGCCGGTGTGATCACCTACCTTATGGACAAGGAGAAACTCGACAGTGAAGGCATCAACAGGCTTCTCAACAAGAAGAGCGGTCTGCAGGGCATCTCACAGCTCTCGTCCGACTGCCGCGACATAGACCGCGGAGCGCGCGAAGGCAATGCCAACGCCGCGCTTGCCCGGATGATGCTCAACTACGGCATCACCAAATTCATCGGCTCGTATGCTGCCGTGATGAACGGTGTCGACCTCATCGTCTTCACCGGAGGTATAGGCGAGAACAATGTCGGCACCCGCAAGGCCGTGATGAACAACCTCGGCTATCTTGGAGTCGAGTTCAACGAAGAGGCCAATGCGCAGACTGCCGGCAAGGACGGCATCATCACCTACCCCACTTCCAAAGTAAAGGTTGCAGTGGTCTGCACCAACGAGGAGCTCGTCATCGCGCGCGACACGATGAACATCGTCCGCGGCTAGTCCCCTGCGGTTGAGCGGCCGTAATGCGGCAGGGGTTTGCCTCTGAGAGGACTCCGCTCATTTCATTCGCTCCGGCCCCTTCCACCGTTTCCCGCGTCCCGCTGACGCGGAACTTGTCTCCGGCGGACCCTTCCCCCTGCCCCTGTCCGGGGGTCGCGAGGGTGTTCACAGCGAGTCCGGTGGACTCGCGGCCCGAGCAGCAGGGCTTTAGCCCGCCGGTGGACAGGCCTCTCAGAGGCAAGCCCCTGCCGCATAGCTGCCGCTACGAAGTTCCGCAAAAAAGGTCGACCTTTTGGCCGACCTTTTTAGAATCTGTTTTGAAATGATAACTACTTTGTCAGTGAGCTGTACTTTTCGTATGCCTTCTGATATTCATCGCCCTTGTCGCGGAAGCGGAAGTAGATGTTCTTGAGGTATTCGGCTACAACTGACTTCACTTCAGGGTCGTCGGTCATAGCGTAGGTGGTCTCGAAAGGAGCGATTGCGCTCTGGAGAGTTTCCTCGAACTGCTTTACGAGAGCCATATACTTGGCGTCATCGTATTCTTCGCTGGCCAGGTTCTGGATGTCGACAGCGTGGTCGTAGTAGAGCATACCGATGCTGAAGGGGCCGAACACGTAGCCGGGGTCGATCTCGACGCTCTTGTTATACATCTTGACAGCATTGTCGATGTCACCGAGTTCCTTGTAGACATTGCCTTCCACATAGTAGAGAGAAGGGTTGTTGGGCTCGTTCTTCTGTGCTGAGTGAAGGAGGTCGAAAAGTTTGGTGGGTTCTTCCTTGCTTTCGATGTAGAGGTTGATCAGACCGACGAGGATGCCCTGGCTTTCAGGGAATTTCTCGAAACCCTGGGTGAGAAGGTCCTTCGCCTTGTCTACGTCACCTGCCAGGCGGTGGATTTCAGCGAGGTTGGAGAACAGTGAGCCTTCCTGGTAGAAACCATTGGCGAGGCACTGGTTGTACTTCTCGATTGCGGTCTTGGTGTCACCTGCGAGGTTGGCTACCAGCGCGTTGTAATAGACGCTCTGGTTGTCGGTCTTGCTGAGGACAGGGTTGTCGTACGCCTTTGCAGTCTGGCCGAAGAGGTCAGCCGACTTCTGAAGGTTGCCGGCGAGATAGTTGTAGAGAGCTTCGTCGTAGAGGTGACTGTGAATCTTCTCCATCATATCCTTGATGTCCTGAGCCTTTGCGCCCTTGGCGTCGACTTCGCTGGCCTTGAGGAGGGCTTCCTGAGCCTTGGCAAGTCCGTTTTCAGCGACAGGTTTGGTCACGAGGTAGAAGTCGAGGATGCCCTGGGGATTGAACCAGAGTTCCTTGTCGGCATATACGTCAACTGTGTAGGTTTCGCCTTCGCCGGTTGTTCTCTGAACGGTTTCAAGCACTTTCTGGTCCTTGAGGAACAGTTTTGTCTCCACCTGAGGGGTTCCGGGCATCACGTTTGTTGCGGGAGCTTCGTAAGCGTCGATGTATGCCTTGGCAAGCTTGATCCAGGTGTCTGCCTTGACGGCCTTCTTGGCGTCGTTTGCAGCAGCCTGAGCCTTGTCTATTGCCTTGGTCAGCGCTTCAGTCTTAGGTTGGGCGCTCATTGTCATCACGGACAGGACAAGCGCAACTGCAATAAAGATTCTCTTCATGGTATTGTTCGTTTAATTGTTTGTTGAATTTTCAATATCTGTGCCAACCGGCTCGCTCTGCTCCTCCTCGGAATGCTCCACGACGCATACGGCTGCAATTCCGTCTCCCTCGCGGACGTTGATGAGCTTCACGCCCTGGGTTGCGCGGCCTGCCGTCTTGATGGAGGCGACCGACATACGGATGGTGATGCCGGAACGGTTGATGATCATAAGGTCGTTGTCGTCCGTAACCGCCTTGATGGCTGCCAGTTCTCCGGTCTTGGGAGTGATGTTCAAGGTCTTGACGCCCTTGCCGCCACGGTTGGTGATGCGGTATTCATCAAGTTCGGAACGCTTTCCGAAGCCGTTCTGGCTGACCACGAGTATGTTCTTTGCGGCGTCTTGCTCATTGCCGGGGTTGACGCAAACCATACCGACGACATCCTCATCCTCCTCGATGTTGATGCCTCGCACGCCGGTGGACGTGCGTCCTATGGCGCGTGCAGTTTCTTCGGGGAAGCGGCAGAGCTTGCCGTGACGGCCTGCAAGCAGTATCTGGCTGTTGCCGTCGGTGAGTTCTGCGCCAATCAGGCCGTCGTCCTCGCGTATGTTGACGGCGATGATACCGTTGGCGCGGGGCCTCGAGTAGGCCTCGAGGGAGGTCTTCTTGATGACTCCCTTGCGGGTGGCGAGAACTACATAGTGGCTGTTGATGTATTCGGTGTCGTTGAGGTCACCTACGTTCATATAGGCCTGGACGGTGTCGCCCGGCTCTATGCTGAGCACGTTCTGAATGGCGCGGCCCTTCGAGCTCTTCGCGCCTTCGGGCAGTTCGTAAACCTTGAGCCAGAAGCATTTGCCGTTGGCGGTGAAGAACATCATCGTGCTGTGCATATTGGCCACATAGATGTGTTCGATGAAGTCCTCCTCGCGGGTGGTGCTGCCCTTGGATCCTATGCCGCCGCGGTTCTGCAGGCGGTATTCGGAGAGCGAGGTCCGCTTGATGTAGCCCAGATGGGAAATGGTGATGACCACATCCTCCTTCGGGTAGAAGTCCTCGGGGTTGATATCGTCGGCAACGGGCTGGATTTCGGTGCGGCGTGCGTCTCCGAAACGCTCCTCAAGATCCTTGAGCTCGCCCTTGACGATGGACATCTGGCGGTCGTAGCTTGAAAGTATGTCGCGGCAGTCTGCGATGAACTTCTCGAGTTCGTCGTATTCCTGCTGGAGTTTCGCGCGTTCCAGGCCGGCCAGCTGGCGGAGCTTCATCTCCACGATGGCGTCAGCCTGAAGTTCGGTGAATCCGAAGCGGGCCATAAGTGTCTCACGCGCTTCCTGAACGGTCTCGGATGCACGGATGATGCTGATGATCTCATCGATCACGTCGAGGGCCTTGAGCAGACCCTGGAGTATGTGCTCGCGCCTGAGGGCCTTGTCGAGGTCGAACTGGGTTCGGCGGACGATCACGTCGTGACGGTGGCGCACGAAGTATTTGATGAGGTCCTTGAGGTTGAGCAGGCGCGGACGGCCGTCCACCAGGGCGATGTTGTTCACCGAGAAGTTGGACTGCAACTGGGTATACTTGAACAGGTTGCTGAGCACGACGCTCGACACGGCATCCTTCTTGAGTCTGATGACGATGCGCATACCCTTGCGGTCCGATTCGTCATTGATGTATGATATGCCGTCGATCTTCTTGTCCTCGACGAGTTCGGCTATCTTCTCTATGAGTTCACGCTTGTTGACCATATAGGGGATCTCCGTGAAGACTATGGTCTCGCGGCCGGAGTCGGCCACCTCTATCTCGTGCCTCGAACGGACGGTTATCCTGCCGCGGCCGGTGCCGAAGGCGTCCTTGATGCCCTGCAGGCCCATAATGATGCCGCCGGTGGGGAAATCGGGACCCTTGATGTACTGCATAAGGTCGTCGAGTTCGATATCGGGGTTCTCGATGTAGGCGCAGATGGCCTGACAGCATTCGGTGAGGTTATGGGGAGGCATATTGGTGGCCATACCCACGGCGATGCCGGAGGCGCCGTTGAGCAGAAGCATAGGGGCCTTTGAAGGGAGCACCGACGGTTCCTTGAGGGATTCGTCGAAGTTGGGGACCATATCGACGGTGTTCTTGTCAAGATCCTCGAGCACCTCTTCGGCAAGCTTGTTCATCTTGGCCTCGGTGTAACGCATTGCGGCGACGGGGTCTCCGTCCACGCTGCCGAAGTTGCCCTGACCGATGACCAGGGGATATCTCATAATCCAGCCCTGGGCCAGGCGGGCCATTGCGTCATAGACGCTGCTGTCCCCGTGGGGATGGTACTTGCCGAGGACCTCGCCCACGATACGGGCCGATTTCTTGACTGGCTGGGAGGATGTCAGGCCGAGGCCTTCCATACCGTAGAGCACACGGCGGTGAACAGGTTTCAGACCGTCACGGACATCGGGGAGAGCCCTCTGAACTATGACCGACATCGAGTAGTCGATGTAGGCGGTCTTCATCTGATCCTCTATGGTTATATCCTGAATGCGGCCTCCGGCAGGGATTGCGGAAGCGCCATCCTCTACATTATCAATATTTTGCGTATTCTCAACGTTTATTTCTCTTTCGTCCATTTCTCAGTCCGGATAAAAATTCCTTAATAAGTTGTAAAGTTACTCTTTTTTCCGCTTTTGAACAAATCTATCGGCAGTAACTTTTTTATTCAGCAGCCATTTCCTGCTACCCGGACTGTAGAATTCGACTGATGTGGCGGCTGCTCCGCCGCAGGGCTTCCCGTCTTCGGTGGGGAGGCTGCCCGGATGCATCCTTTTCATCGTCCCGACATCCAGCAGAAGCCTGACCGCAGGACGTATTCCGGCCTCGCGGAAACCCAGCGCCTCATAGACTCCGCCGTCGGACCATTCCAGATCAGAATAGGACATAACCTCATCCGGCCCGACGTCCCCGATGAACGCCGCAAGCATCCTTCCCATACCGCCTGCGATGCGGCAGCCGGGCAGGGAGGCGTATGATATCCATTCGTATGACCGCAGAGGGACGGCTTCCACTGCCGGGCCGTCCGGTCTGCGCGGTATGACCCTGCAGCCGGAGAAGGTTGCGGCGGCCACCATCTCCCCTTCGAAATACATAGCATACTTGTACTTGCTTTTCGAATAGCCGTATGAGTGACATCTGTCAAGGAAGCCGCGCACCTGGTCGGCTCCAACACGCCGTATCTCGCACTTTCGCGCGAAGATGCTCCTGAACCGGCCCAGATGAGCCGCTATGCGCGCCCGGGTTGCCTCAGAGGCAGGCCCGGTCCATCGGTCCTCATAGACAAGGATAAGGCCCGGATACTTCCGTCTGAGTCCCGCAAGGGCCTCCGCTTCGGACGGGCTTGAGGCCTCTGAAAGCGGCACGTAGCGGATAAAGACGCGATCCCCGGGGGTCTGCGCCGCAGGAGCGTGGACCGAGAGCACGGAGTCCCCCTCTTCGCGGAAGAACCAGCCGCCTTCGTGCAGAAACTGTTCGAGACTGTTCATCAGAATACAAAAAAAAGACTCCGATTCATCATCGAAGTCTTTCCGTGCTCCCTCAGGGGCTCGAACCCTGGACCCCAACATTAAGAGTGTCGTGCTCTACCAACTGAGCTAAGGAAGCGTCCTTCCCAAACGGGACTGCAAATATATGCGTTTTTTTATTATCAACAAAAAAATAAGAGGATTTTTTGAACAGGTTCTTACATCGCGCTGACTGAGGTGTCATTCCCGGAGGGCGACAGGGTGACGGTGAAGCCGGAGGGTGATGACGCCAGAGTATTTATTATAGCCTCGGACAGGGGGTCTTCGACATATTTCTGTATGGCCCTCTTCAACGGACGTGCGCCGTAGCGGGGATCGAAGCCCACGTCGGCAAGAAAATCCCTGACCTCGGAGACCACCTCAACCTTGTAGCCCATTCGCGACGTGCGCTCCAGCAATGAGTCCAGCTCGATATCCACAATCGAGCGTATGTCACTCCTTGTCAGGGCGTTGAAGAATATCTGGTCGTCCAGGCGGTTGAGGAATTCAGGTGAGAAGACCTTGTTGAGCGCCTTGTCGATGATGGCGTCGTTGGAGGCCGCGGCGTCGCGTGCGGGTGTGGCGAAACCCAGACCGCCGCCGAAATCCTTCAGTTCGCGGCTGCCGACATTTGACGTCATAATGACTATCGTGTTGCGGAAATCGACGTGATTGCCGTTGGCATCGGTCAGCCGGCCCTCGTCGAGCACCTGCAGCAGGATGTTGAAGATGTCGCTGTGCGCCTTCTCTATCTCGTCGAGCAGCACCACAGAATACGGCTTGCGGCGCACCCTTTCGCTGAGTTCCCCACCCTGGTCGTAACCCACGTATCCCGGAGGCGCTCCGGTAAGGCGGGTGGCCGAAATCTTTTCGGTGTACTCGCTCATATCGATGCGTATGATGCTGTCCGCGGAGTCGAAGAGATATTCCGCCAGCACATTGGCAAGACGTGTCTTCCCCACTCCGGTCGGACCGAGGAACATAAAGGTGCCTATGGGCTTGCCGGGGTCCTTGAGGCCCGCGCGGTTGCGCCGTATGGCCCTGCATACCTTGTCCACAGCCTCGTCCTGGCCCACTATCTTACGCTTGATGATCTCGTTCATCCTGAGCAGGCGCTCGGTCTCGTCCTGAGCCACCTTGTGGGCCACGATGCCGGTCATAGCGGATATCGTCTCGGCCACGTTCTCCTCGTCCACGATATGAGGCACGAGGTCGTTGCCGGCATAGAACTCCTTCTCCTTCCGGGAAATGAGCGCCGAGAGCTCACGTTCCTTCAGGCGCATCTCGGATGCCGTGCGGAAATCGTTGCGGACCGCGGCATCGCGCTTGGCATTGCGGATCTCGGTCATCTGCAACTCGTATCGGCGCATATCCTCCGGGGCGTTGGTGTATTTGAGATGCACCCTGGAGCCCACCTCATCCATCACGTCGATAGCCTTGTCGGGAAGGGCGCGGTCGGTGATGTAGCGCCGGGCCATATGCACGCAGGCCTTCACCGCCTCGTCGGTGTATGTGACGTTGTGGTGCTTCTCGTAGAGGGGCTTTATCTCGCGCAGTATCTCTATCGTATCCTCGTAGGAGGTCGGTTCCACCATCACCTTCTGGAAACGGCGTTCCAGGGCGCCGTCCTTCTCTATTACCTTGCGGTATTCGTCAAGCGTGGTGGCCCCTATGCACTGTATCTCACCCCTTGCAAGGGCGGGCTTGAGCATATTGGCGGCATCCAGCGAGCCCGGCGCGCCTCCCGCTCCCACCAGGGTGTGAAGTTCATCGATGAAGAGTATGATGCCGGGGTTGGTCTTCAACTCCGAGAGTATGTCCTTTATCCGTTCCTCGAACTGGCCGCGGAACTTGGTGCCGGCCACTATCGAACCTATGTCCAGCATCACGACCTTCCTGTCGAGCAGGGTGCGGGGCACCTGACGGTTGGCGATCCGCGCCGCAAGGCCCTCCGCTATGGCGGACTTTCCCACTCCCGGCTCTCCGATGAGCACAGGGTTGTTCTTCTTCCTGCGGCCGAGTATCTGTATGACGCGCTCTATTTCGGCGCCGCGGCCCACAACCGGGTCGAGCTTTCCGCTCAAAGCCGCTTCGGTAAGGTCGCGGCCATAGAGCTTGAGGGGGGAATTGTCGTCCCGAGGGTTTTTCTTCGGGGATTCGCCCCCGGCTGCGGCGGAACCCCGGCCCTTGCCGGCAGGTGCATCGTCCCTGATGCCGAGGGCCAGGTCGATGTTGTCCACCACCGCCTGGGAAGTCACTCCCAGAGGGCGGAAAAGGCCGGGAAGTTTCTGTTCGCCCAGCGTCAGGACCACCACGAGAAGTTTCAGGGAAAGGTTGTCCGCCGCATCGAATGGCTCGCCGTGGGAATGGAAGTCCCCCACCATATCCATAGTGGTGTAGGCGCGGTCGACGGAATCGGAGCAGACTACACGGTTCTGCTCATCCTGAGGTATGCTCGCTCCCGTATCAAGGGCTCTGTCAGCCACCGATTTGAGCTGGTCGAGACTGCATATCTCGGCCAGGGTGCGGCAGGCCATCGACGAGCGGTCGCGCAGCAGCGCAAGGAGCAGGTGGTCGGTGGTGATGTGGTCGTTCCCGAGCCGTATGGCCTCCTGACGCGCTATGTCGAGGAGGTGCATTTTCCAGTTGTTTTTCTCTGAACTCATCGTTTATCCATTTCCTGTTCAGCCCAGATGAAGGCAATCGTCGGTATAACGTGCGGCCGCCTCACGGTGCGTGATGCAGATGACGGTCCGGCATCCCCTGCAATATGCCGACACTCTTTCAAGAAGGGCGCTTTCAGTTTCACTGTCGAGTGACGAGGTGGCCTCGTCGAGTATGAGAACGCCTCCCCTGTGGAGAAGCGCGCGGGCTATTGCAATTCTCTGGGCCTGTCCCTCGCTCAGTCCTCCCCCCTTCTCGCTGCATTCAGTGTCCAGGGCGGCGGGGAGTTCTTTCACAAAATCAGCCGCAGCTATGTGCAGGGCGGCGAAAAGTTCGTCATCGGAGGCATCCGGGGCGGCCATCTGCAGGTTCTGGCGTATGGTGCCGCTCATAAGGCTGTTACCCTGGGGCACATACATAAAGTTGCAGCGGGTGCGTCCGTCGCAAGGGTGCTCCCTGCCGTCTGCCTCTACGAGCGAGATGCTGCCGCTCTGCGGTTCCAGAAGGGATAGTATGATACGTATGAGAGTGCTCTTGCCAACCCCTGTGGGGCCCATAACGGCTGTGCTTCCTCCGGGTTTGAAGAAATGGCTGAAACCTTCAAGCACCGGCGCCTCCTGCCCGGGATATGCGAAGGACAGATTCTCCACCTTCACGCCGGGCGCTCCATTGAGAAGGACATCATCCGAGCGCTCCTCCTGCACAAGGTTCTCGAGCTCGACAATTCTGTCAGAAGACGCAAGAGCACGTATGTAGGCGGGTATGTAGGCGCTGAAATCGGCCACGGGACGCTGCACCTGGCCCACCAGCTGCAGGAAGGCTGTCATCATACCATAGGTGATGACACCCTTGCTGATACCGCATACACTCCAGATGAACACGAGCGCATAGCCGCACATAAACCCGAACGAGATGAAAGAGCGGGCCCAGACAAGATAGTTGAGCCGGCGGACATTGTTGCGCTCGACATCATCCTGGAGGCAGTCCATACGGACGCTGACGCGGTCAAGGGCACCGAGGGAACGGAGCAGTATACGGTTCTGCAGGTTTTCCTGGACGTGCTGCTGCACAAGGCTGTCACTGGCGCGTATGGCTTCGGAAACGGTGCGGAGGGGCTTGAAGAAAAGCTTGCTCGCCACAACTGCCACGGGCATAATTATCAGGAGTATCCACGTCAGCTGCGGCTGCAGGATGAACATATATGCGGCCGATGCGGCAAGCTGCGCCAGCGTTATTATCGATTGGGGGAGAACGCTGCATAGGAAGTTGGAGGTTATGTCCACATCCCCGCCTATCCTGCTGACCACATCACCGCTGTGCATCTTGTCCTTCCCGTCCCAGGTGCTGCGCATAACTATCCCGAACAGGCGGCTGCGGTTGCGGTTGCAGGCCTTGACGATGCTGTGGTCCCTGACGCGGGCCATAGCGATGTTGCTTGCGCGCTGCGCCACCATCACAGCCACCATAATTATGAAATACGGCAGCAGAGCCTCATCGATGCGGCCCGTGGCGATATCCACCAGATGCTTGCACACCCACACAAAAAAAAGCGAGCAGGCCACTGACGCCAGCCCGAGGAGGCAGTACAGAGCCATTCTCCTACGGACTCCGCGGGACATTGCGAAAAGGCTTCGGTTGCAGACGCGGAAGTTGTTCATACTACTGAAGGTCACCGAGGGTTGCAACCATCACTGCCTTGATGGTGTGAAGACGGTTGCCCGCCTCGTCGAAAACTATGCTTGCGGGGGATTCGAACACTTCCTCGGTCACCTCCACCGAGTCGAGGCCGAACTTTTCGTGGATTTCCCTCCCCACTGCGGTCTCAAGGTTGTGATATGCGGGGAGGCAGTGCATAAACTTGCAATTGGGGTTCCCCGTGCGACGCATCAGGGCGCTGTTGACCTGATATGGCATAAGCAGGTCGATGCGCTCCTTCCAGACGGATTCCGGCTCGCCCATAGACACCCAGATGTCGGTATAGACGAAATCGCAGCCCTTCACGCCGAGGTCGACATCGTCGGTGACTGTGAGCCTTGCGCCGGTCTGCGCGGCAATCCCGCGGCATTCATCGATGAGCCGGCCGGAGGGCTGGAGAGCCTTCGGAGCAACGATGCGGATATCCATCCCCATCTTCACCCCGCCCACCATCAGCGAGTTGCCCATATTGAACCGGGCGTCGCCGAGATATGCGAAACTGATTTCCCCGAGCGGTTTGTCACTGTGCTCGGTCATCGTGAGCAAGTCGGCGAGTATCTGCGTGGGATGGGCCTCGTCGGTAAGTCCGTTCCATACCGGCACGCCGGAATATTCGGCAAGCTGCTCCACGGTCTTCTGGGCATATCCCCTGTATTCGATGGCATCGTAGATCTGCCCGAGCACGCGGGCCGTGTCCTTCATCGATTCCTTGACACCTATCTGCGAGCCGGAAGGTCCGAGATAGGTTGCGTGAGCGCCCTGGTCGAAGGCGGCCGTCTCGAACGAGCACCTTGTGCGCGTGGAGGTCTTCTCGAATATCAGAGCTATGTTCTTCCCCTTGAGCCGCTGCACTTCGCGGCCCTCCTTCTTCTCCCTCTTGAGTTCACGGGCCAGGTCTATCAGGAAAGCCAGTTCATCGGGAGCATAGTCGAGCAGTTTGAGGAAACTGCGGTTTTTCAGATTCACGGACATCATTTCAACAAACCTTTGAGTATATCGTTCACCACTTTCTTCGTGGCCTGGGTTGTTGCCTGCTCGACACCCTTGCGGGCAGCCTTCTTCAAGGTGCCGGATGCGGTGGTCGAGGTCTTGCTCTTTGAGGAGGAACTCTTTGAGGAGCCTGTTATGGACTTGGCGACACTTGTCCCGACTGAGCGGGCGAAACTGGTTGCGGCGGCGCCTATCATCGTGCCGAGTATGGAGCGCTGTATGGTCTTGCGCCTCCGGTCGGCCTCGCGCTGCTCCTCTGACCTTTGCTTTCCGACGGCTTCGGCCTCCTTGGCGATATCGACCTCCTCCTGCTGCCGGCGGGCTATCTCCTCAGCCTTTGCATACAGGGCGGTGAGGGTCTCGTAGGCGCTTTCTCGGTCAAAGAAGTCCTCATACTTGCGGATTGCGGCGGGTGCGGCGGCCATTATGCCGCTGCGCTGGGCCTCGGTGACGGCACCGATCTGACTCAGGGGGAACAGTATGCGCGCGCGTTCGACCATTCTGGGAGCGCCCTTCTCATCGAGGAAGGAAACGAGGGCCTCGCCGGTTGCAAGTTCGAGTATCACGTCCTCGGTCTTGAAGGCGGGGTTGGCGCGGAAGGTCTCCGCAGCGGCGCGGACGGCCTTCTGCTCCTTTGGGGTATATGCCCTCAGGGCGTGCTGCACGCGGTTGCCGAGCTGACCGAGTATATTGTCGGGGATGTCGGTGGGTGACTGTGTCACGAAATATATGCCCACGCCCTTGGAGCGGATGAGCCTTATGACCTGCTCTATCTTGTCGAGCAGTGCCTTTGACGTGCCGTCGAAAAGCATATGGGCCTCGTCAAAGAAGAACACGAGCTTGGGAAGGTCGAGGTCGCCCACTTCGGGCAATTCGCTGTAAAGTTCGTCGAGCAGCCAGAGAAGGAAGGTGGAATAGAGCTTGGGCTGCATCATAAGCCTGTCCGCGGCAAGCACGCTCATCACTCCGCGGCCCCGGTCGGTGGCCATCAGATCGTGGATGTTGAACTCGGGCTCGCCGAAGAACTTGTCGGCGCCCTGGTTCTCGAGGACGAGCAGAGCGCGCTGGATGGCGCCTATGCTCGACTGCGAGATGTTGCCGTATGCGGTGGTGAAGTCGGACGCGTTGCGTGCCACGAAGTCGAGCATCATACGCAGGTCCTTGAGGTCTATCAGCAGCAGACCCTTCTCATCGGCCACGCGGAACACTATGTTGAGCACCCCTGTCTGAATCTCGTTGAGTTCGAGAAGGCGGGCTATCAGCTGGGGGCCCATTGAGGATATGGTTGCCCTCATAGGGAAACCCTGCTCACCGAAGACGTCGTAAAACCTCACGGGACAGCCCTCGAATGCGGGATCTCCGATGCCGAACTCGGCGCAGCGCTTCCCGATGAACGAACTCATTCCACCGGCCTGGCTGATGCCGCTCAGATCGCCTTTCATATCGGCCATGAAGCAGGGGACTCCCGCCTGGCTGAAAGTCTCGGCAAGCACCTGCAGGGTCACGGTCTTGCCCGTTCCGGTTGCTCCCGCCACAAGGCCGTGGCGGTTGGCCATCATTCCGCTAATGCATATCGGCCCGTTCTCGCTGTGGGCCACGTAGAGTTGGTTGTCCTTGGTGTACATCACGTCAGAGTTTATCATACAAAAATAAGAAATTTCAAGCGCAATACATAAGAAGCTGTTTAAGAATCTGTTTAAATTTAATTACTCTCATTTCTTATGCATCTTTTTTGCGTCTTTGCACTTTCAATTCGGTCACATACCAACCGGTATGCTCCCTCATTTCAAGCACAAATCCATCAAAAAATCTGCTATAATAAATTTCGGCAATCAAAT
>JAZRYW010000034.1:0-22584 GCA_045600965.1 Bacteroidales bacterium
AAATTTGTTATAGAAGATTTTTGAGGATAGATTTTCTCTTGAAGAAGGAGCAATGCAAAGGCATTGTAACTGATGAAAGAGGAAATATAGACCAAAAAGATTCATAAAAAATAAAGTTAATTATTTCAAAACAGGTTCTAAGCTGTTGTACGATGTTGCTTGGAGCGGACATAGGAGGAACCACTGTCAGCATAGGTCTGGTCGGGAACGGGAAGGTTCTTGAAAGAAGGACTTTCCCTTCATTCGAGAGAACCGACACCCTTGAACTCACGATGAGCCGTCTTACCGGGATGATCGATCAGGTCATACGGCCGGAGGTTACGTCCATCGGCATAGGGGTGCCGTCCGTAGTGGATTGCCGTGAAGGGATAGTCTACGACACGGCCAACATACCTTCCTGGAAGGAAGTCCATCTCAAGGAGATGCTTCAGGACAGATACGGCATACCGGTAAGCGTGAACAATGATGCGAACTGCTATGCCATAGGCGCCTTCAGGGCGCTGGAGCGCGAACTTGAAGGGCCGGACAGCGTGCTGGTTGGCGTGACCCTCGGCACAGGGGTGGGCATAGGCATTGTCCACGGCGGGAAGCTGTTCAACGGCCACAACACCGGGGCGGGGGAACTGTCCTGCGCGCCTTATCTCGACACCTGCATCGAGGACTACTGCAGCAGCAAACTTTTCGCCAGATACGGACGTACGGCCCGTGAACTGTCCGACGATGCCGCAAACGGCAGTCGGGAGGCCCTTGGCGTATTCGAGGAATTCGGTCACCATCTGGGACATCTTCTGCTCCTTGTGATGTATGCATACGACCCTTCCACAATAGTGCTGGGAGGTGGTATTTCCGGAGCGTTCGACCTTTTCGAACGCCCGATGATGGATTATCTTTCATCAAGATTCGTCTACAGCCGCTCTCTTGCCAACACGCGCATAACTGTCCTCAACGACAGCGATGTGGCTCTGGTCGGGGCGGCCTGCCTGTGATTAATACTATTATTCTGACATAATGAGAAACATATTGCGAACAAATGCCGTGTGCGGCAGGAAACAGGGATGCATCCTTGCGCTGCTTGTCCTGTTTGCCCTATTCGCCACGTCTTCATTCCGGGCATATGCCGTGAATGAGCTGCAATCCCCGAAGATAACCCTGACGGGAACCGTCATCGATGCATCCGGAGAGCCCGTCATCGGCGCCACCGTCATCGAGGACGGCACCAACAACGGCGCGGTGACTGACCTTGACGGCCGTTTCACCCTCAGCGTAGCGGCGGATGCCACCGTCCGGGTGACCTGCATAGGCTATTCCGACCAGACCATACCTCTCAACGGCAGGGCAAGGATAGAAGTGGTGCTGCAGGAGGAGAGCACCGCCATCGACGAGGTGGTGGTGACCGCCTTCGCAACCCAGAAGAGGGTGAATGTGACGGGCGCGATAACCACCGTGGCCGGTGACGAGATAATCAAGGCCCCCGTGGCTAACGTCTCCTCCGCCCTTGTGGGTATAACTCCCGGCATAAGCGCCGTCACGGTCAGCGGTGAGCCCGGTCAGGATGCGGCTCAGATAGCCATACGCGGTATTTCATCCTACTCCGGCAATACGTCTCCCCTGATTGTCATCGACGGCATAGAACAGCCTTCCAATCAGGCTATGAGCATTCTCAACAGCCTGAATCCCAACGATATCCTGGGTATCAGCGTTCTCAAGGACGCATCTTCCACCGCCGTTTACGGCATACGCGCGGCGAATGGCGTGATCATCATCACCACGCGCCGCGGACAGGCCGGGGCGCCCAAGGTGAGCTTCTCGGGAGACTTCGGTTTCACCAATGCCACCAACGTCCAGAGGGGCCTTTCCTCCTACGAGTACGCGCTGTTCCGCAACGAGGCGGTGCGCAACGAGGTTGACGGTTTCGGCAAGACCTCCCTTATGAACTATCTCTTCACCGATGACGATCTGTGGAAGTTCCAGAACAACCGCGATTTCACGCCTGCCGAGGTTGATGCAATGAATCTCACTGCAGACCAGAAGCGGCGCCTTCTGGACAGTCCGGCCCTCTATTACGGCACGTCCGACGCCTATTCCGAGCTCTACAGCAGGGTGGCCCCGCAGTGGCAGGTCAACGTGAGCGTCTCGGGAGGAGCCGAGAGAGTGAGGTACTATGTCTCGCTGAACTATTTCGACCAGCAGTCCATTATGCAGAACGCCAACTATTTCGGTGTCAAGACGGGCTCAAGGTACCAGAGGTACAATGTCAGGGCCAATGTCGATGTGGACCTCTTCAGGAACACCACTCTCAGCGTGAACACGAGCGGTCAGTTCGGTTCGACAACCGGCCCCGGCACAGGTTCGCTCTACAGCCGCTACAGCGGAATAATGCAGATAATCTACGAGGGCAACCCGTTCACCAACAGAAGTATGATTATCGACGACCATCTCATCGCCGATTTCGACTATCCCCAGAACTCGGTGCAGGAGGGACTCCACCGCAGGACCGACAATGAAATGACGGGAGGATGGCTTCCCGCTCTTCTGGGACGCTCCGTGGGTACCACCACAAACACGCGTATCGACGTGGCGATGCGCCTGCGCCACGATATGTCCTATCTCCTCCAGGGGCTTGACTTCCAGACAAGCCTCCGTTATCAGGAGAACTACAGCAAGGTGGCCGTGCAGTCGTTCGCCATTCCCCAATATACTGTCAGACGCTCCCTGACGGATCCCAACGAACTCGAATTCTTCGGGGGTTCGGTAGGCGCCGACGGCTATTCGTCCGGGTCCTGGGGCGGAATGCGTGACTTCTATGCCGATGCCTCCCTCAACTATCAGGGCAACTTCGGCAAGCATAACGTAGGCGCCCTGCTGCTCGGCCGCGCGACCAAATACACTATGCCCGGCGACCAGTTCAACACTCCGAGCGGCCTTATCGGCACGTCGGCCCGTGTCACCTATGACTACGACACCCGCTATATGGTCGAACTCAACTTCGCCTACAACGGGACGGAGAACTTTGCGAAGGATCAGAGGTTCGGATTCTTCCCCGCAGCGTCGGTGGGATATGTCATAAGCAACGAGCCCTGGTTCAGACAGAACAACTTCCTCACCTTCCTGAAGATAAGGGGAAGCTACGGTATCGTGGGCAACGACCAGATCGGCGGAAAGAGATATCTCTATCTGCCCGGCACGTTCTCGACGAATCTCGGCCCCGGAGGCTTCTCATCCGAGCCGAACGCTTCCTCGGCCTCCATCACCGGCAACTACTATCAGTTCGGAACAAGCGGTGACACTCCCAACACATACTACTACGGATCCTCGGAAGGCGCACTGGGAAATCCCAACGTCACCTGGGAGAAGTCGAAGAAGGCCAGCGCCGGCATCGAGGTCAAGTTCCTGCGTGACAGGCTCAGTTTCACCGGCGACTACTTCTACGAGGACAGGACCGACATCCTCACCACCCTCGGCGTGATTCCCTCCACCTTCGGCGTGCCGTCCTGGGAGACTGCGGCCGTCAATGTGGGCGAGGTGACCAACAGGGGTTACGAACTGGTCCTCGGCTGGAAGGACAGGAAGGGTGATTTCAGCTATTACATCGAAGGCAACCTCACCTATGCCAGGAACATAATCGAATATATGGCGGAAGCCCCCAACCCCTACGGGTGGATGAACCAGACGGGGCATTCTATAGGCCAGCGTTACGGATACAAGACCGACGGCTTCTACGACACTGTGGAGGAGCTCGCCAACCGTCCGTATATCCAGCCTTCCGCCAATGCCGCGACTCTCGGTGACATCAAATACGTCGACCTTAACGGAGACGGTATCGTCAATGACAAGGATATGGGCCCCGTAGGCTATCCCAACCGTCCTATGATGAACTTCGGCGGGAAGTTGGGCTTCAGTTGGAAGGGCTTCGACCTCAATATGGTGCTCTCCGGCACGGCGATGGGTTCGTACTACATCTCACGAATCACAAGTCCTTTCTTCAAGAGGGCGGGCAACGCGTTCCTGTGGCAGTACGAGGGACGCTGGACTGCAGAGAAATACGCCGCCGGGGAGGTTGCCACCTATCCGCGCGCCGTATACGATGCAGATCAGAACCACTATGACTTCGGCCCCACCTCCGATTTCTGGGCGCTTTCATCAGACCATCTCAGAATCAAGAACGTGGAGATCGGCTACACCTTCAGGGACAATTCACCTTTCCTGCGGAAGATGGGGGTTTCGAGTATGAGGATATATGCCAACGCAAACAATCTCCTGACACTGTTCGACGAGATGAGCCGCTACGGCATAGACCCCGAGACAAAGGATGATATGGGCGGAAGCGAAGGAAACATATCCTATGTGTTCCCTCTTACCAGGACCACGAACTTTGGCGTTAACATTCAATTCTAAGGAGGCGCGTTTATGAAGAAATTCACATTATCGATATTGATGCTCGCCGCTCTTGCAGGTTTCAGTTCCTGCGACGGCTTCCTTGAGATGCCTGAAGTGACGGGCAGCGTTTACCTTGAAGATGTCTTTTCAAACCGCAAGGATGCGGAAGGAATGCTCTGGCGCACCTATCACAAGGCTCTGCGCGAAGGCCTTCCCGAAGGCTGGGGCATCAACCACGGCACTTTGGCCAGCGTATCGGGCGAACTTTCAAGAGGATTCACCTGGCACGGGACCTATCCCTACACGGTCAGCGGTCCTGCAATCATACCCAATTCCGACGGAAACATCATCACCACCTGCAACTTCGATGAGAACTGGCAGGTTATCAGAAGCGCTTTCCTGATCATACAGAACATAGACCAGGTGCCTTCCGAGGAACTCAGCGACCAGATGAAGTCCTATATGAAGGGTGAGGCATACGGGCTGATAGCCTACCGCTATATGACTATGTTCCAGCGCTGGGGCGGTGTTCCCAAGGCAATAAAGGCATATCAGATGGACGAGGACATCAACCTTCCCCGCCAATCCGTACAGACGACCCTCGATTACATACTCGAACTCTGCCAGACTGCCTATGACCTTCTTCCCGACAGCTGGTACAACATCGAGCCGGGCAGCGCCGACAAGTGGGAGGGCCGTCTGACAAGGGGAGTGATACTGGCAATAAAGGCCAAGGCCCTCACATTTGCATCCAGACCCCTTTTCAATTCGGCGACCTCCTACGCCAAGGAGTTCGGTATGGCTTATCCCGAGAACTTCAGCGACTCCCTGATATGCTTCGGCAATTATGACGAGAACCGCTACAGGGCCGCCATCGATGCCAACCTTGCCGTACTCGACTGGTGCAGGGCCAACGGAAAGGGCCTCATATTCACAGCCGGTGAAGGCAATGTCAACAGTTTCGAACAGGCCATCGACGACTACGGGCGCGGAGTGTCCGATATGTACGGCCCGGAACGCATACTTTCTTTCAAGGTGGCAAGCACCCAGTCGACCCAGAACAATATGAATATGGGTTACAACTGGTCCGCCTACGGATACACCGAGGAGCTTTCACAGCGCGGCCTGCTGACCAACTTCCTGAGGCTCTACCGCGACACGGACGGCAACGACATTGACTGGCCTGTCGTAGGGGAGAGCGCACCGCGCGACATTTCCGACTATGCGGCCAATATCGACAGGATAGAGGCGCGTTTCCGCGTGGATTTCTGCGTTCCCGGCAAGTTCGGCCGTTCGAACGACGGTGACCCCAACTGGAACGAGTACATCAGCTATATGGGCAGTTTCGAGACGGATGAGGCCAATGCCGCCAATATGATAAGGTCCGTCGAGGGTCGTGGAATAGGAGTCCCCACCAAGTTCTTCTACAAGGCGGGGGCGCGGCAATGGTTCGAATTCCCTCTGCTGCGTGTCGCTGAAAACTATCTCTACCTCGCCGAGGCCTACAACGAGGTCGGCGATGCGGCCAATGCGCTCAGGTATCTCAACATCATACGCGGCAGGGCCGGTCTTCCTGCAGTGCAGACGACCGACAAGGCGGCCCTTCGCAAGCTGATAGTCCGCGAGAACGCGCTCGAATTCTTCGAGGAGAACCACCGCTACTTCGACGTCAAGCATTGGAAACTCGAAGACATAGGCACTGAGATACTCGGCGGCCAGAAGACGGAGATATCATTCCTGAGAATCGGCGGCAACAACACTATGGATGCCCTCGTATCCTATTGGGATGCCTTCGCATTCAATCAGTACTGGCACCCCAAGATGTTCCTCGAACCGTTCAACCAGAGCGAGGTCAACAAGGGTATAATAGCTCAGAATCCAGGTTATTAACAGATTATCCAGGGAAACGTTATGAAATCAGCAAAATACTTATTATTGTTTGCAGGGGCCCTGACGGCCTTTTCACTCAACGGCTTTTCGCAGGATCTGGAACTGGAGACCGCAGCGCAGGCCTTTGCCACGGGTGAGGAGATATACAAAAGTCCGACACCCAACTTCACGGAAGCCCTTTCCGGAAAGATACCCGGCCTGACTGTCATCACAAAGGACGCCACTCCCGGTGCCGGAAGCGCAAGGATGTTCATCCGTGGGCTGGGCTCCTATGCGGAGGGTACGGACAACAACACCCTCAAATTCTACGTGGACGGGTTCGAGGTGATGAGCGACTTTGTCAACTACCTCACTCCGGAGGAGATTGAAGAGGTCTACGTCCTCAAGGACGCCGCCTCCCTTGCAACTTTCGGTATGAACGGAGCCAACGGAGTGATATACATAAAGACCAGGCGCGGGATGGTCACAGACAAGCCTGTGATCACTTTCCAGGCCCGCGGAGGTATGCAGGCGCCCGTCAACGTGGTGAAGGCCCTCGGCTCGTACGACTATGCCCAGCTTTACAATCAGGCATACAGCAACGACAACGGCAGGGAGTGGAACCAGTATTATGACTTCGAGGCCCTCAACGCCTACAAGGACGGGACCGGCACCAATGTCAACTGGTACGACGAGGTGATGAAGGACAACGGTATGTATTCCGATGCGTCCCTGTCCTTCCGCGGAGGCTCGGCACTTGCAAAGTACAGCGTGGTGCTCGACTACGGCAACCAGCAGGGGCTCCTCAACGTAAGGAACACAGCCAAGACGCACAATGCCTCCTATGAGCAGTACGGCCTGCGCACCAACCTCGACATACGTCTCAACAAGGTCCTTACCGTCGGAGTGGACGTGGGCGGCCGTCTGGAGGACAGAACCCGTCCGAACTACAGTCTGTATTCGCTTATGGACAATGTCAGGAACTATCCTTCGAACATCTATCCTGTTATGGATCCCCTGTCAACCGACCCTATTTGCAACTATTCCGGAACCGGAATATATCCTGACAACCCGGTTGCATCCCTCAGCGGCACAGGCTGGACGACCAGCCGCACCAAGCTGATGCTCGCCAACTTCAAGTTCAAGGAGGAACTTGACTTCCTTCTGAAGGGACTCTACCTTCAGGAGGGATTCTCCTTCTATTCGAAAACCGTCGGCAACACCGCAAAGACAAACAACTATGCGAGATATTACGGAGGAGTGGCGCAGACTTCCGATATGTCATCATATCTGAGGAGCGAAGGCTACTGGTCTTCCGGCAAGGAGCGCTGGATGCAGGGCAACGTCACTCTCGGATGGGCGGGAGGTTTCGGTGAAAATGCCTTCGATGCCGCTCTGGCAGCCCATATCTCCGACTACAACGGCTCGGGTTCGGAGTTCTACAACTGGAAATACCACTACATCAACTACAGCGGCCGTGTGAACTACGGTTACGACAACCGCTATCTCGCCGCCCTCGGCTTTTCATATTTCGGCAGCGATGCCTATGCTGAGGGCAACCGATATGTGTTCTATCCTACGGTGTCGCTTGCCTGGGTTGCCTCGAACGAGGATTTCCTGAAAGGCAGCGATTCGGTGGACCTGCTGAAGGTCAGAGCATCCGCCGGCTACACCGGAGCTGCGGAAGCCTATGTCGGCATAGACGGATTCACCACTGACGGCCGTTATCTCTATCAGCAGTATTACGGCTGGACCGGCAGCTACGTCAAGGGCGTGGGTCCCGGGTTCGGTGGCGGTGAAAGCGGTCTGAGGCCCCTTTTCAAGAGCAATCCGGATATCACCGCGGAGAAGAGCCTCAAGGCCGACGCGGGTGTCGATGTCAAACTCTTCGGCCGCCTCAGCCTGACCGCGGACTACTTCCTGGATATGCGTACCGGCATTCTCACCCTTGACCGCACCCTTATGGACTATTACGGCAAGGACACCTACTACTCCAACCTCGGCAGGATGATCAATCAGGGCGTGGATGCAAGCTTCAATTTCACCGACAGGGCGGGGGACTTCAACTATTCCGTGTTCGGAAACGTCGTATTCGCCAGGAACAAGGTCCTTGAAATGGGTGAAGTTGGAGCCAAGTATCCCTACAACAGGCAGACGGGACACCCATACGGCACACGTATGGGGCTTGAGTGCGAAGGCTTCTACGACATCACCGACTTCGACCTTGACGGCGCTCTGAATATGGGGCTTCCCGTTCCTCTGTTCGGTTCGGTACAGCCCGGAGACCTCAAGTACAAGGATCAGGACGGTGACGGATACATAGACGATACGGACATTGTCGCAGTGGGCGCCCCGGCATATCCCTCCACCTCCTTCAGCCTCGGAGCAGCCCTTGAATTCAAGGGATTCGACTTCTCGATGCTCTTTGTCGGCAGTGCGGGCTCTACCGTGAACCTCCTCGACTATTCCGTATGGCGCACCTTCGAGAACTACGGCAATGCGTATGAGTGGGCGCAGGGCGCTTGGGCATACTATCCCGAAGCCGGAATCGACAACAGGGCCGCCGCAACCTATCCCCGTCTTTCGCTTCAGAGCAATGACAACAACTACCGCACAAGTTCGTTCTGGATCAGAAAAAACGACTACATCCGTCTCCAGAACGTAGAGATAGGTTACGAGTTCTCGACAATCAAGTCGGTAAGCAGACTCGGCATAACAAAATGCCGTCTCTATGCCAACGCCTACAATCTGCTGACCCTCAGCAAAATACTTAATGATTACAAGATAGATCCCGCAACGGCCAACTACGGTTATCCCAATGTCAAGTCGTTCAATCTGGGTGTTCAGATCACCTTTTAAGGAGACAACAGTATGAAAAGAACAATGAAAAACATAGCTCTGATCAGTGCACTTGTGATGATGTCCGCCGGTTGCGTGGATTTCCTCGACACCCGTATGGACGTGTTCGACACGATGGACCGTCTCGAGACCAGGTACAGCACGCTCAACAGTTTCGCTGTGGCCTGCTACACTCCTATGCAGTACGGATTCGACGTCATTGACGGCAATCTCTTCGCATCCGCGTCCGACGAGGCGGAGCAGACTGCGGCGACCTCCGATGTTTCGGCTTTCAACCGCGGCCTGATCTCGCCCGACCTTAACCCCATATCATATCTTTATGACAATTACTACGAGGGTATCCGTGCGGCGCATTTCTTCCTTGAATACGCAAAGGACGGGGAGGAGTTCCTTGCCCTGAACAGGGACACATCGACTGTCTACAATCCTGACGGAAGCATATATGCCACCGATATGCCCCGCGCATACAGAAGGGATGTCATCAATCTCGGATGGCAGAGGGCGGAAGCCTGCATAGCGGAGGCCTATTATTACGGAGAACTTATCAAGATGTACGGCGGAGTCCCCATCATTGACCCCGATGACAAGACCGGATTCGCGCGGCAGGCAAGTTATGATGAGGTTGTCGAACATATCGTAAGCCTCATAGACGACAATAAGGACAAGGTCAGACTCGACTGGCGCGTGGCTCTCGACGAGACCCCGGAGAACGCCGTGGCGGATGTCAGGAACTGGAACACCAGGGACGAGATGGGACGTTTCGACAAGACTTCAGCCCTTGCGATAAAGG
Source organism: Bacteroidales bacterium (assembly GCA_045600965.1). Classification (GTDB taxonomy): domain Bacteria; phylum Bacteroidota; class Bacteroidia; order Bacteroidales; family UBA932; genus RGIG6374. Next base: position 9,896 of record JAZRYW010000034.1, read on the forward strand.
CCCGCGTGCTTCTCTATGCCGCAAGTCCCCGCAACAACCCCGACAACGACGTCGAGAAATGGAAGAGGGCTGCCGAGGCGGCCAATGACGTGATCCAGACACGCAAGGCCATATTCGAGAAAGGATTCGGTTTCGGGGCGGCCGCGGGAAGCGAGCATCCTTCCTACAGGATGCCCGTGAACAGGAATTACGGCGACTACTTCCTCAAGAACAATTCGACCGAGAATGTGGAATCCATTTTCCTCATCCGCAGGGCCTCGAGCAGCACACCCGAGGAGTTGAACTATCCCATCGGGACAAGAGGCGGGCACAGCGGAGTATGCCCTACGCAGAACCTTGTCGATGCATATGAATACATAGGCCCCCAGACCGTGAACCCCTATGCCAACAGGGATCCCCGTCTGGCCGCCACAATCGTTACGAACGGAAGCACCTGGAACGGCAAGGAGATAGACGAGTCTCCCAAGGGCGCATACGACCAGAAGAAGGAAGGCGCCAGCAGGACGGGCTACTACCTCAAGAAATTCCTTGCGCCCAACCTCAATCTTGTCGAAGGTGCAAGCACCGACCACGTATGGCCTCTGTACCGCTACGCCGAAGTTCTCCTCAACTATGCCGAGGCGATGAACGAAGCCTACGGTCCCGACTCGGACCCCTGCGGCTACGGTATGACGGCGCGTCAGGCCCTGACGGAGGTGCGCAACAGCGCAAGCACGTCGCTGCCTGCCGTCACCGCTTCCGGCAAGCAGGATTTCCGCAAGGCGGTCAAGAACGAAAGGCGTGTGGAACTTGCCTTCGAGGATCACCGCTACTGGGACCTTGTCCGCTGGCTCGATGCCGAATCCGTGCTGAACAAGCCCATCAAGGGGGTGAGAGTCACCAGGAATTCTCTTGGCGGCTATCAGTATTCCAACCCTGTGGTGGGAAGCCGCGTCTTCGGCAGCCGCCACTACTATCTGCCCTTCTCCCGCAAGGAAGTGGCCAATTCAAACGGAACACTTGTACAGAACCCTGAATACAATTAGAATCCGTTGCTCCTTCAAAACAGATTCTTGGAAACATACAGATATGAAAAAGATATTCACAAACATTCTGGTTGTACTTGCCGCCTTCGTTATGACGGCCTGTGAACAGGGGGACTCCGAGAAGGACCTCGGATATCCTGTAATCTACATCCCTCAGGCCACGATGACCGGGCTGGACAACAGTTGCCCCGTGCCCGCCGGCCCGCTGGATCAGTACACAACCTGCAACTGCAACGTCAAGGACGGCTCCCTCAACATCATCATCGGTGTCCTCCGTGCCGGATTCATAGCCGATCAGAGGGGCTTCTCAGTGGATCTGTCAGTGAGCGGCAGTGAGACCGACCGCAAGCTTGAGGGCTATTCTGAGAGCGGTGTTCCGGCAATGGCCCTGCCTGCAGGCACATATACCATTCCCTCCAAAATCGAAGTCCCTGAAGGTCAGAGCGGGGCGACTACCTATGTGAGCGTCGACCTCGCGGCCCTTGCCGCCCACAGGTCGGAGATTGTCACCGAAGACGGCTGCAAGCTCCTCGTACTCGGTCTTGAGATATCCAACCCTACCGCATATTCACTTGCCGAACAGAACACCAGCGTGGTGCTTGTCATCGACCCTGCAAGCGAGTGGTGGGGTGCCCAGCCTATCATTTAGCAACTTGTCAACACAATCAATAACCACTTAATTCAATCAATTATGAAAAAAATGTTCACTCTGATGGCTGCTTTCGCCATCGCTTCAATGGCATTGATCTCCTGCGGTGAGGACAAACCCACTCCCACACCCGATCCCGAACCCGCGGTCAATGCTCCCGTAGCAGACTTCGACTACACAGTCGACGGTCTTTCAGTTTCTTTCACCAACAAGTCAACCGACGCCACTTCATACAAGTGGGCATTCGGAGATGACGAGACCTCAAGCGAAACCAGCCCTACTCACGAATATGCAGCTGCCGGCACGTACACAGTCTCTCTTACCGCAGCAAATGCAAAGGGTGAGACCAACAAGAAGGAAGTCAGCGTTACCGTCAAGGGCAATGTGAAGGCTTATTTCGAATATTCTGAAATCGAAGGCCGCGCAGGCGCATTCGGAATGGCTCTCAAGTTCGATGCTTCCGCATCTGCAAACGCCTCCTCAATCGTATGGGATTTCGGTGACGGTGAAAGCTCAACCGATTTCGTTGTTGAACACAAGTTCCCTGAATACGGCACCTATACCGTTACCGCTACCGTAGCGGATGCAGACGGCGCAACTGACGTTTTCTCTCAGGAAGTGACCCTCGTTGCAAAGAACGAACTCCTCAAGGGCGGCAACTTCGAAGAGGATGACGCTCAGTACTGGAATTTCAAGACCGCTGTCAACCCCGAATGGTTCGGTGAAGACCAGTATCCCGGCCACGACTCCTGGGTTCCCGTATTCGGTTACACAGAGGACAAGCCCGCTGCCGGACAGGGCGGATGCTTCAGGGCAAACGGTGAATTCCAGCTTACTCAGGCCGCTTTCAACTTCACTCTCTATCAGGCAGTTGAGCTCGAAGCAGGTGACGTTGTAAGAATCGGTCTCGATATGAAGTGGGGTGAAAACTCCTGCAACGACGGTCTGTTCTGGATCGGTCTGTGCAACAGCGAAGAGGCAGTGACAAGCGAGGCTCAGGATTCAACTCCTGAAATCGAATTCCACCAGGTTGAAATGTTCAACTACTGGGCAGCAGCCGGAACCGCTGACTGGGGTGACGGTGGCGCTTCCGTTCCCGCATATGACGGCAACGTCGAAGGCACTGACGCCTGGGTTGAAGCAAACGCTGAACTCGGAATGGGCTACTCCGGAGCAGAATCCGCTGAAGTTACCATCGAACAGGGCGGTACATACTACTTCTACATCAACTACCGCAACGTATGGGGCAACTACTGGGGCGTAGACGTGCTTCTTGACAACGCAAGCCTCAAGATCATCCTCTAACCGAACATCATCAAGGGAGGCGGGACAAAGGTGCCTTGCCTCCCTTTTTTTATTGAAAATGAAAATCACCACCATATTATCGGCATTGGCGCTTGCAGTCGCCATCCCGGTCAGTGCAAATGCCCAGAGCCGCATTTCAGGGCCCTTTACGGAAAATTTTGACAATCCCACGTCGGAGTATTTCAGCTTTGACGCCAACAATCTGCGCCATTTCTGCGGAGTGCCTTCAATGTCCGAGAACGGCACCGGGGTGATGCTTCTCAGGATAGACCCCAAGACTCCTGCCGGTGCAGGCCGCGGCCCCGAGATCAGTTCGAGGAAGAACACCCATTTCGGCAGTTATTCGGCCCGTCTGAGAGTGCCTGACGTGAAGGCCGTCCAGCCTAACGTGGGCTCTGTGGTGGGATACTTCACATATCGTGAAGACAGGAATTTCGGTCTGAGCGAGATAGACATCGAATTCCTGCTGGCCGACCCCCGCATCATCTACGTCGGCACGTGGACCAGCACCCCGGGCAACGTAGGACAGCTTCAGAGAGTAGGCCGCACGATCAATCTTGCCACGGGACACATTTATGAAACCATTTACCGTTCCTTCCGCGACGGTAACCGCAATCATCCCTTCACTGACTCGCTGTCGACCATTCCCGCGACCATCGAGCCCATTGAGGGATTCGACGCCTCGAAGCAGTTCTATACCTACGGCTTCGACTGGCACGCTGACCGCCTGACCTGGTGGATACTCCACCCTCAGACGGGTGAAAAGACAATACTTTGGGACTATCAGGGAACAACCCCGGATTTCTCGGGCATCCCTCAGCCCCCGACATCATATCTTCTCAACTTCTGGCACACAAACGACTGGCCGGTAGAGACCAATCCCCGGTCAACTGACGCTCCCGCCTATCCTTATATGGTTGAGGCCGACTGGATGTCATTCGAACCTTTTGAAGAGGAGAGCACTGCCTGGATTGAGGAGAACAACTGGAAATGAGATTGATTTCAGGAACATTGCTTGTCGCGATGCTGATGGCCGTCGCCTGCGTCGAGCCCAGTCCGGTTCCCGGTCCCGAACCCGTCCCGCAGCCTGTGCCCGGGCCGGAACCTGAACCTGAACCGGAACCTGAACCTGAGCCTGAGATGGTTATCGACGTACCCCTTCACGGGGCCTTCATGGAAGGCTTTTCAGCGAAGGATGACACTTTGTTCCGATACAGATACAACCCCGACGGGGACGATTTCCGATATTATCCCGGATTCCCTTCCCTGTCGGAAAGAAAAACCGACATACTGCTGCTCAGGGTCGATCCCGCCTCTTCCGAAGGCATTGACAATGGCGCGCAGGCCGGGTCCTCCCTGTGGACCTGGTACGGCTCCTACAGCGTAAGGCTCCGTCTGCCTGACATACGCAAGGCCCAGAGCACGGCAGGAGTGGTGGTGGACTTCTCCACCTGCGACATCAATGCCGACTACGGTCACAGCGAGATAGGCTTCGAGTGGCTGCTGGCCGACCCCTGCAGCTTCACCCTCAAGAAAGTGAGCGGGCCCGAACCGGGTGCCGACACCACGATGAAGCGTATCGTCGCCGCAGACCTGCCTTTCAATGGCTTCGACGCCTCGGCGAAGTTCCACATCTACGGTTTCGACTGGTATCCCGACCGCATCGACTGGTGGGTTGCCGATCCCTCATCGGGGGAGAAATCGGTCATAATGAGTCTTGATGGCGAGCCGGGGAAGGGGATTCCCGTATTTCCGTCGCGCCTGAGGGTGAACTATTACCATTCCAAACACAAGCCCGTTACGGGCCGGCCCTCCACAACTGCCGTTCCCCGCTATCCGTACGAACTGGAAATAGACAGCATTTCGTACGAACCTTTTGAAGAATACTTCACTGACAGTCAATGATTATGAAACGTCTTCTGCTGGTATCCCTTCTGCTCGCCGCCGGATGCTCGACGGCCGTGAACAATCTTCCCTGCGATATGCCGCTTTCAGACGGCTGGAAAATCCGCAGCTCCGCCACAGTCGTGGAATCGGGTGAGGAATTGAGTTCCCCCGGGAATGTCCTTTCCGAAGGGTGGTATGACGCCACCGTCCCTTCAACCGTGCTGGGCACTCTGACTTCCAACTCTCTGTATGGGGATGCGCTTGTCGGGACCAATTATGACAAGGTCATCGACCGGGACAGTTTCAGCCGCCCCTGGTGGTATGTAAAGGAATTCGAATCCCCTGTCCTCAAGGAAGGACAGAGGGCTTTTCTTGAGTTTGACGGCATCAGTTACAGGGCGGACATATGGTTCAACGGCGCTTCACTGGCATCAAGCGACGTCGTCAGGGGGCCGTTCAGACAGTTCCGCATTGATGTGACAGACCTCCTGCAGGAGCACAACATCCTCTCTGTCAAGGTCTATCGTGCCGAGGCAGGGGAGTTCAACATAGGTTTCGTAGACTGGAATCCCCGTCCTGCAGACGAGAGTATGGGCATATTCCGCCCCGTAAGGCTCACTTTCAGCGGAGATGTGTCCATCACTTCGCCCGCAGTCCGTTCCAAGGTCGACACCGCGACGTTGAAATCCGCCCTGCTTGACGTCGAGGCCACCCTGACCAACCATTCCGGCCGCAAGGTGGACGGTGTGCTCAAGGGGACGATGGAAGGCCGCAGTTTCAGATATCCCGTAAGTCTCGAAGCGGGTGAGAGCCGCAAGGTGACGGTCAGCCCTGCGGATGCGGGAATGCTTTCGGTTGACAGCCCGAGACTGTGGTGGTGCCACAATCTGGGCTCACCGCAGATGTACAGCATCGACCTTTCCTTCGTTTCTGACGGCGAGGTGTCGGATGCCTGCACCGTGGATTTCGGCATACGGCAGATTGACACCTACTTCACGCCCCAGGGACATCGCGGTTTCATTCTCAACGGAAAGAAGGTGCTCATAAAGGGAGCGGGGTGGACGGATGACATCTTCCTGCGCAACGACACTCTGCGCAACGCCACAGAGCTTGCCTATGTCAAGGATATGAATCTCAATGCTATACGTCTTGAGAACTTCTGGGGCACGTCGCAGGACCTCTACGACAGGTGCGACCGTGAGGGCATACTCATCCTTGCAGGATGGAGCTGTTTCTGGGAGTGGCAGGTGTACAGCGGCGTGCCCGATGACGCGTACGGCTGCATACGCAGGCCCGAGGATATGGATCTTGTTGCGGAATCCTTCCGTGACCAGGTGCTGTGGCTGAGAAACCATCCTTCCCTGATTGCCTGGTATACCGGCAGCGACAAGATGCCCCGCGAGGAGCTCGAACGCAAATATCTCGACATCCTCTCCCAGACCGACGACCGCCCCTGCATTTCTTCCGCGAAGGCTCTGACCAGCACCCTCAGCGGACCTGCTGGAATGAAGATGGTCGGTCCCTACGACTATCAGGCCCCTGAATACTGGTACAATGACGACGCCCCCGGCGGCGCGTTCGGCTTCAACACAGAGACCGGCATAGGCGCTCAGATGCCCGAGAAGGAATCCTTGCTCAAGATGATACCCGTTGACGAACTCTGGCCCCTCGGTGCGGCCTATGACTACCACTGCACCAAGGCGGACGAGGCGATGCACTCTCTCGACGTGCTGAAGGATGTCGTGGAGCGGAGATACGGCCCCTCGGACAATCTTGATGATTTTCTGCTCAAGGCCCAGCACCTCGACTACGACGGCACGAGGGCTATGTTCGAGGCATTCCGCGTAAGGACGGGCGAGGCCACCGGCATAATCCAGTGGATGCTCAATTCGGCCTGGCCGTCCCTCTACTGGCAGTTGTATGACTGGTATCTTGTGCCCTGCTCGGGATACTGGTCCGTAAGGAAGGCCTGCCGGAGCTGCCAGATGGTCTACAACTACAATGACGGATATGCCTATGCCGTGAACGATGAGAAAACCCTGGTGAGCCTCAGCGCCTCAGCCGAACTGTATTCGCTGGACGGTTCGCTTCTGACGCAGCTCTCCCGGGATGTGACAATCCCCGCAGGCGGCTCCGTGCGCCTGTTCCCTATTCCCGAAAGTGACAAAGTCTCATTCCTGTTCCTGACATTGAAGGATGACGGCGCCAACGAGGTGGCATACAACAGCTACTGTCTTTCCCCCGACAAGGACGAGCACGACTGGTCCGCATACAACTGGATAAGGACCCCCCTGAAGCGCTGCGCTGACTATTCCTCCCTGAAAGACCTTGCCAAGACTGACCTCGCTGTGAGCAGCGTTCAGAAAGGCGATGTCGTTGAGGTGGAAGTGGAGAACGGACCGGATGCCGTGGCCTTCTTCATACGCCTTGCCCTGAAGGATGCTGCGGGTGAACTCATAACTCCGGCCTTCTGGAGCGACAACCGCTTCTCCCTCAAGCCTTCGGAGCGCAGGACGCTGACCTGCAGCGTGAAGGACCTCCCCGACGGCTGGACTCTCGACGTCTCCGGCTGGAACCTCCGCTGAATATTGTTATTCGTGAGGACGGATTAGGTCATTCTTAAAAAATAACTTGGTAATCTTTATGAGTCTTGTTTCGTCTTTTGAATTTGTCATTCAGTCACGTAGCCCGCTACGCTCCTTCATTTCGCATTCAAAATCCATAAACAATCCTTCATAAATCCTTTACCAACTTATTTTTTCATCATTCCTAGAAGTGTCTGGGAAAGTCCATCCTTATGTGCAGGATGCGGACAATCCTTCTCAGTCACAACGGATAATTTTGTCCAAGCAGCATCTATAGATTCAACTTTACTGAAAACTCCGCTGTGAATGGTCTCACGAAATAACCGATGACGGGAATGTTCTCATAAGAATCATCTACATCTTCCTTACGAAGAAGCGATGCTGAAGGGATGGAACCGCTTGCCCCTTTCTGATTGAGGAAATTGGTCAGGTCTACAGCGAGACTGAGCCTGTCGTTCACCTTGAAGCCCACACCTCCAAAACTGTCCCATCTACCGGCGTGGAACAGTGAATTTGTCATATTTACCATCCTGCGGCCGCTGTATCTGACACTTACCCAGACATTGAAACGCCTGTAGGCGTAGCTTGGATTCAGTTCCAGAATCAATTTCGGAACAGAGGTGACGGTATTCCCGCTCATATCGAACGTTTCCTTGTAGCCATCCTTGAATTCCGGCGTGAAAACAAGGTTCCTGTACTTTGGATCCTGCAATGTGAAGAGTGCGTGAATCTGCAGTCCCTCCAACGGCTTGAATACGACATCTGTAGTCCATCCGAATGTCTGGACTCCATATTTGATTGTCTGATAAGATGCATCGACATAACCCTCCGGCAATGTCCCGACCGGCTTTGTCAAAGGGTGGAAGAACGTCATTGATGACTGATAGTTTGACTGTGTCACGTAGAAGACCTTGGAAGCCAGTTCCATCCAACCGATGTTCCAGAATATCCCACCGTTGGCCAGATGAAGGTCAAACGGGTCGTATGTAGGCAAGGTGCTTGAGGCATAGTGCTCAAGCGAAATGTAATTCCTGTTGAACAGATATTCTGCGGTCAGACCGAAATTGTTGATAATATGATATTTGACTGCACCCTCTGCAGCACACTCGAAGAAAGTCTTATCGAAAGGAGTCTTCACACCGGTCTTGAGCGACCATCCTTCACAACGCTCGTTTTGCGGTGTCTCATCTGAAGCGATAGCGTTTTCGCCCTTCAGGCTTTTTACTTGCAGACGGACTCCGGCACTTGCTGCCAATTTCCGGCTTACCTTCCAGTCATCAGAAGCATACAGCGCAAGTTTGTTCTCGTAGCCGTCATAGAATTCCGCTATCGTATTGAAATTTGTAAAGAATCCACCATTGGCATAAAGAAGTTTCGGCTCGGGTTCACAGGTCATCAAAATGGAACTGTTCGTGCTACTGTTTGAGGCGTGGTTCCACCATTCGTTGAGTCCGATACGCCAGTTGTGGTTTTTCTTCAATGTCCCCGACAACTCTGCCGTGAGCATAGCGTCACGCGAAAATCCTTTGTTCGGAATCAGCAGCATACCTGCCGTCATACCAGCGAAAGGCTGTCCGTATTCGGATGCAGAGCCCAAGTCGCGATAATGGTAACCCGCATCATAGCCCGCCTCCGACAATCCGCTTGCCAACATCGAAAAGTAATTGCTTCCCGCTGTCTTGAACTTGGCGGAAACGTCAAGTTTCATCGAAGACCAGGAATAGGTCATCCTTGCCAATGCCGAAAATGAAGGACTCTTTATGGCATCCTTGATGGGCTTGTCTTTTCTTTCACCCGACACCACATCGACATATTGGATATTTCCCAGCAGCGGGAAAAAATAATCTTTTCCCGTATCAAAGCCCGGGTAAGGAGTCACGGTTCCCGATGAGGCATTATAGTAGAATGCACTGGCGGTATTGACATAATCAGAATATGAAGAATAGTTGAGAACGACGGATGCCTGGCCCTTCCCTTCATTCCAGCGATGAACGGCGCCAATCTTGAAAATTTGCTGAGAAGTCTGCATCAGGCCGTCCGGAGCAAGGTTGTTCCCGGGGTCGCGAACGATGAAAGCACTTCCCATCAGACCCCAGTTCTTTGATATGTTGCCGTATGCCGACAAGTCGGTGTCGAAACCACCGTAATGACTGACGCTAAGTGAGACATTCGAATGAAACGGGGCATCCATCTCCGGAAGTCGCGACTCACTGTCAATCACATAATTCACGACTCCACAGCGCAGGGCAGCCTCGCCAAGTGACATCACGGACACATTCTTTTCCGCATTCCCCGAATGCCAGTTGAAAGAAGGAAGGTACGGCCACGGGTAATACGCTGTCGGCAGCCCGTCATCAAAGATACTCGATGAGATGGTCGGCGGCAATCCGATGGAAATCTGCCTCGGCTGACTGATGCTGGATTCGTTCAGCATAATGTTTCTGTTCTTTACGACCTTGTCATTGGCGGAAAGGGTGTCAACCGCAGTCGTCCCATTCTGCGCCATAAGTGGCAAGAACGAAATTACAGCCAATGATGAAAGCAATAATTTCTTATTCATTCGGATGAAACTTTTTGAATACTATCCGGTTTGAACTGAAGTTCAATGGAAAGAAGCGAATAATGTGAGCCTTGCCAAAGGAATCCCTCCACCAGGAATTTTGCCACTTAAGCCCAGTGTCAAGGCAGAGTGCATACCTGACCCCCATTTCCATAAGCAAGTCCTTGAATCGTTCACACTGGGTTTTCACGCGGCTTTCGATTATGCAAAGTCTGCCGCCATAGTCGCCCAGTGCCCTGAAATGATATTTCTTGTCTTTTTTCTTAAACCAGAGGGTGGTTCTTTCTCCATTGAAAACCCAACTTTGCTGCTGAAAAGCCAATCCGTTTTTTTTAGCAGTATCCTCAAGCAAATCTTTCAATTCTTTCTCGGAAAGTTCATAATGGAACGTATATTTCCCGTCGCAAAACACAAAGGTATCAATTTTTGATATGAACTCCGAATAAAGATAGGCTTTCCCGTCGGAAACATGCCATCCCATAATCCGGTTGTGAGACGGTATCAGCCTGCAGTTACGAGTAAAAGGACCGGCAAGGCTCATTGTTACATCCTTGTGAAAGCACGGAACCATAATGTTCGTGCAACGCAACTCCATAGTGTCGAATTGCGGATAGTAAATATCCAGTTCCTTGTAATGTATCAATTCCCTTTCGTTCATAACTGCCCGAAGAAATGATGATACCAAACCAATAGGGCGTATGCCCTCCATCTTTTTCGCCAGCCTTTTTCATTAAGACATAGTTCTACCGTCCGCCTTCCTGCGAGCGACTCCAACGTTCCATCGGAGAGAGCCTTGTCAATAGCCGTTCTCCACTCGTAAGACTCCATCCATTCTTCCATAGGTACAAGAAACCCTATTTTCCGGCGATATGCAAACTCTTCTGGAAGCACTTTGTGCGCCGCCATCCTGAATGCGATTTTGTTCATTTCGTCCGTCAACTTGCAATCTGAAGGGATTTCCATACACAGATCCGCAAAACGGCTGTCCAAAAACGGAAAACGGATGTCAATACCGGATGCTCTTGACGCTGCCTGAAGTGAAGGTAACAAATTATCGCCCAATCCTTCCAAACAGTCAAAAAGTTGCAGGGACAGCAATTCCTCTTCATCCTTTATGAAAGGTTCAAAATGGTGGTAGCCGAGCATCAGTTCGTCAACGCCTTCGCCCGAGCAAACTGTTTTGCATCCCTTCAGCTTGGACAAACCGATATACAATGCGATGTATGATGGATCCTCTACAGGCATTTCACGTGCGGCAATAGCTTCTTCAGTCCGACTCCTGAATTCATCACGGGAAATTGATATCCGGTTGTTTCGGATACCAAGGAATCCTGCAATATCGGCAGCTCCGCCGGATTCGTTCTTCTCCCTGAATATCACCGTATATGTTTCCTTGGCAGGGAGCATAGCAGAAAGATAGGCACTGTCAACTCCCGACGACAACATACAGTCCTTACACAGCTCTTCGCGGCTGATCTCTTCAACCACTTTATGAAGCCTGTCCGCCCATTCCCGAAGCGATATCTCTGAGTGTGAGCGCAAAACCGGCTGATAGTACCGTACAATCTCCGTCTTCCCGTTGTGCCGCCATAGATATGACCCTGAGTCAAGCCGCATTACCTCATCAAAAAGTGTCTGTCTTCCATGGGGAAAAGTGTAGCGGAGGTATGACGTGACTGCATCTTTGTTGATTCTGTATTCCAATCCGGAACGTTTGATGACATCGATCAGGGAATTGCCGCACACAAAACCACTGTCAGAAGAAACCGTATAATACAGAGTTCGCGATCCGAAACGGTCCCTCGCGGCAAAAGTCTCACCCGTAGTCCTGTTGTCAATCACGAAACAGAACAGACCGTCCAGATGGTAAACCATATCCTTTCCGTACTTCTGCCATAACTGGGGAAGGGTTTCGGCAGGACTGTCAACACCTTTTATGTAACCTTGAAATTCTGCAAGAACCATTCTGTCCGTCATATCTTGATTGTGGTATGGTTCATATTCCAAAGCCACTGGTATCTGACATCTTTCACCATTTCTTTCACAAGAGCGAAATCTGTGGAAAGAAATCTGTCGATTTCTTCCATTTGGTCTGTTCCGTTCTGCGTTATCTGATTGATGTGGAAATCTTCGTACAGCTTACTGGTATCGAGATGCTGTCCGTTGTCAACCATTACAAGCTGCACGTCTTCTCCGTCTATTGTCAGGAAGATATCTATATAAGTCTTGTCTTTGAACTTTGTAAGACTGTAACCTGTGATTTCATCAACGCAGAGCGCCATACGATAAGCCTTACTTTCAGAGAGACCGGATTCAATGGCAAAACGCTCCACATCTGCTGCCAGGGAGCCACCCATATCCGGCGTGATGCAGTATGAAGCTATTGATTTGCCCCGGTTCTTCTCTGTCTCCTGTCTTGTCTCTTGAATGGTGAAAATCAGGGCAAGAACTGTTGATGCTACACTTGCAATCAGAAACGAGTACCATATTGACGTACCGCCGGTTACGAAAAGCAATATCAGGAAAGCAGGTACGAAAGCGATGAAACCATTGACCAAAGTCACCCAAGACGCTTTCTTTGATTGCTGCAACATAATCAGAAAATCCGACAAGACATTTTCCGCTCCGAAGAACAGCAATGACAAAGAGAATATCCTGACAGCCTTTATATCGTATGG
>JAZRYW010000035.1:0-37038 GCA_045600965.1 Bacteroidales bacterium
TTTGCCGGTCTTCCTTTTGCCATCGCCGATCGTTGTATTTAATTGTCCAAATATACAATTAAATATCGGGGTTTGCAAGGGTTTAAGGATTTATTTTCAATGAATTAACAATTAATTGTATAAAAACGTGCAAGACTCAGATGTCAAATCAACAGGCGCCTCCAAATATAGCTCACTGTCGATAATGTCGAATTGCCCACAGATGCGGTCGAGCGGAAAAGTAGCAACGAATTCAGGATCGTATGCGAAGTTCTTGTCAGCAAGAGGGGTGGAGAGAAGGAACCACCTGTCATTATATTGTTTGAGCTGGTAAGGGTATACGGTATATTCTCTGGTTTCACCCCCGAAAGCAGTATATCTGAAGCGTATGACTTTTTTTCTGGAAATGGCTGTGAAAAGTTGGCCAAGCAGGGAGCCGGGAATTTGGAGCCCTTCGTTTTTGCTGAAGCTGATAATTGGCACTTGGCGAGGTCTTGATTCAAGCTGAAATTTCCTCTTCAATAAATCAAGTGATGGAAAATTATCAAGACCGTCAAACTGGCCGAGGCTGGACATCACCTCCCTGAGAACCATCTGCTCATCTTCGGTCAGTTTTTTGTAGAAAATCGGCTCACTCTGATCCTTATAACGGACAGTGCCACGCCATCCCTCATTCCGTATGATTTCCTTCCCGAATTCCTCTTCAATGGCCAAAATGTCTTTCTGAATCATACGGAGTGACACATCGCATCCTTCTTGTTTAACAGCTTTGAGAATATCTTCTGTTGTATAGTGGAAATAAGGATCTGAAAGACGTTTGTCAATAATCCTAAACCTCTTCAGCGCATCTTTATTTATTGGCATCTTTCTTATTTTTTACCTTAATTCCGCAACATTTTTTGTAAAAGATTGTCAAACGACCTGATAAACAAAGGCTTATCAGGCCTTGACAATGTCAGAGATTTCACCTGTCTTAGTGATTGCATTCAAACTTAAGTGTTATTCACTGACATGGCGAAATTACAGACAAAATCCGACAACATCAACCCTTTCGGCGGTTTATTTGCAATTTTCAAGACATTCGACAAGTCCGGTGTGCGGAATGTCATCGACAGGACTCTCGAGCCTTGCGGTACGCTTCTCGCTTTCAGCTACGGCGACATCTTCGCATCGCTGCTCGATTGCTACCTCACGGGAGGTGACTGCATAGAGGATGTTATGGACATCAAGCCGTTCTGGGACGGCCATGGCATCAGAATAGCAAGCTCGGATACTATAGAGCAAGCCCTGCGCAAGCTCAGCGAGGATAACACCAGTCACAGCATCGAGTCAGTAAAGACATACAAGTTCAATGTCGCATCCAACATGAACTCTCTGATGCTCAAGTGTCTGAAGGCCACGGGACAACTCAACCCCGGCGACTGCATAGACATTGACTTCGACCACCAGTTCATACCAGCCGGCAAAAAGGACGCCGGGTACTCGTACAAGAATGCGTTTGGCTACTTCCCGGGAGTGGCATCGGTGGGAGGCATTATTGTCGGCCTCGAGAACAGGGACGGCAACACCAATGTCAAGTTCCATCAGAAGGATACGCTGGAGCGCATCTTCGGCAGGCTGGAAAGCGAAGCAAGGGTGCTCGTGCGCAAGTTCGTCACCGTACCCGCAAAATGGACACGCTCGACAAGGATGGATGTGCTCACGCTGTACACCAAACGGCAAATCTACCTCAGCCTCTGCGGCCATATGCGATGCCAGGTGATTTTTTCTTTCCGGGCTTTCCGGCCATCCGGCTCTATCCAGCCCAAATTATGGCTACAGTTCCGACTATGGCCTATGCTTTTGTCCCGGCTCAGATTCAGGCTTTAGCTCTGGCTCAGGCATAAGCCCCAACCATAGTCCCAGTCCTGCCCCAAACCGATTCCGTCTATTGTCCTGGTCCCGAAACTGGACTGGCTATCAACCATCTCTGACTTGGCTCTATCCTTGTTCTGATCACGGCCTGGGCTAAACCGAAATTCACCTGGCGCGACTCCCCTTGTCCTAGATGCCTCTGGGGCCATATGCGATGCCAGGTGAACAAAATTTGCCACCACCTGGCGCGATACCCCTTGTCCCAAGTGCCTCTAGGACCATATGCGATGCCAGGTGATTTTTGCTTTCCACCCTCGTCTCTGAAAAACTCCTTCTCAAATTCTGAAACTTGCCAAAACTTTTCCAGGACATTCCCAAGAAAATTCCGAAGTATTGTTGGGATGTCGCAGGGATGCCGCTGGAATGTTACTGGAGCATTGCTGGATCTTTTTCGAGAAAATGCCGGAGCATTACCAAAAGAATCTCCCGGAGTGCTGCCGGAGCTATTCCGAGAAGACTTCGGAGTGATGCCGGGATATTGCTGGAGCAGCGCCAGGATGTTGACGGACTGCTGTTGAAACTTTTCCAAAAGATGTCGGAGACAGAAAATAGATAGACCGGAGCCGGAGCCAAATGGCCAAAGGCCAGAGAGACAAGCCAGAGAGACAAACCAAAAGCCAGACCGGAGACAAGCCGGCCGGCCCTCCGGGCCGCTTTACAGGAACAGTTTGTCGAGGTTCTTGAGGTCGTTCGAGAGGGTGAACACCACCACGTGGTCGTAGGGCTTGATGATGCTTTCGCCGTCCGTCAGGCTGCCTTCGTTGCCACGGATTACACCGCCGATTATCGACGTTTCGGGTATACCCCTGACATCCTTCAAAGGCGCCTTTGTGACGGGGCTGCCGGGACGTGCGATGTATTCCAGGGCGTAGGCGTTGGTACCGTTGAGTATCTTCACGGCGCTGACATTGGTGCTCAGGGTGAGCCTTGCCACACGGCTTGCAGTGATGAGTTTCTTGTTGATGAAGGCGTCGATGCCGAGTTCCTCGGCCATCTGGATGTAGCCTATGTTCTCCACTTCGGCCACAATCTTGGGAACGCCCAGTTTCTTGGCCGCAAGGCAGGCCATAATGTTGGTCTCGTTGCTGGAAGTGACTGCCACGAATGCGTCGATACCGTCTGCAACCGCATCGGAGAGGAAATCCGTGTTCTTCCCGTCGCTGTTGATGACCACTGCCTTTGAAAGTTTTTCGGAAAGATACCGGCACCTTTCCTCGCGGGGCTCGACTATGGTCACCTTTTCGGCGAGGTTCTCTATCCTCTCGGCGAGGAATTCGCCTATGCGGCCGCCGCCGAGTATCAGCACGCGCTGTATGTCGAGAGCCTCCTGACCGGACTCCTCCACCGCCAGATTGACATCACCCGGATGGGTCAGGACATAGACCTGGTCGTGAAGGCGGATGGTGATATCCTCCCTGGCTATCATAGTCTGCTCGCCGCGTTCCACGGCAAGCACCTTGAAGGGGAAGGAATCGCCCTTGCGTGACATCTCGCCGATGGTTTTGCCGATGAGCCCGGATGTTTCGGATATGCGGAGCACCACCATCCGCAGACGGCCGTTGTAGAAGTCGGCTATCTCGCTCGTGCCGGACTGGTGCAGCACGTTGTATATCTCTTCGGATGCAATCTTTTCGGGATAGAACAGCAGGTCGATGCCCACGTTGGTGAAGCAGGTGCGGTTGCCGTAGTCGAGGTATTCGTCGTTGTTGATGCGCGCCACAGCCCTCTTGGCACCCAACTGCTTGGCAAGCAGGGAACTTACGATGTTGACGTTCTGGTCTGCGGAAGGCGACACGCCGACGAAAAGGTCGGCATTCCTGACTCCCGCCTCCTGCAGCACGGCGAAGGAGGTGCAGTCCCCCTCGATGGTGCGCACGTCGGCATATTTCTCAAGCGGTGACAGACGGTCACGGTCGGTGTCGATCACTGTCAGGTCGTGGGGACCGTTGCCAAGCATCTTTGCGAGATGGCTTCCGACTTCGCCGGCGCCTGCGATAACTATCTTCATAAGGCAAAATCTTAGGGTTATTGGTGCATATCGTGGGAGATAAGGTTGAGGAACTCGTTGCGGGTGCGCTCGTCCTTGAGAAAGATGCCGGTGAAGGCGGAAGTGGTGGTGACGCTGTTCTGCTTCTGCACGCCGCGTATCTGCATACACATATGCGCCGCCTCAATGACCACTGCAACTCCCAGAGGATCAAGCGTTTCCTGGATACAGTCCCGTATCTGCACGGTCAGGCGCTCCTGCACCTGGAGCCTGCGGGCGAAAGTCTCCACCACCCTTGCAATCTTGCTCAGGCCGGTGATCCTGCCGTTGGGGATGTATGCCACGTGGGCCTTGCCGTAGAAGGGCAGAAGGTGGTGTTCGCACATCGAGTAGAGTTCGATGTCCTTGACGAGCACTATCTGACGGTAGTCCTCTTCGAACATTGCGCTGCGAAGGATCTCCGCGCCGTCCTCCCCGTAACCCTTGGTAAGGAACTGCATCGACCTGGCCACACGGGAGGGCGTCTTCAGAAGGCCTTCCCGCCGGGAATCCTCGCCCAGGAGTTCGAGAATGCGCCTGTAGTGAGAAGCCAGCTCCTCTGTTGTCCTTTCGTCGAAAAGCTCTTCCTTTGAGTATGCCATATGAGTCGAAACTTGAACCATTTATTGGACAATTATAGCAATTATATTTCAAATCGTTCCAAAGAATAGTTAATTTTGCCTGCAGATGATGCTGATATGGCCGGGTCGTGAGGGTAGAAACGACTAGACCGAATGAATAAACCGTATGAAAAAGGAGATCATCAGCATCAAGGGAGTCGACAAGCTCTACAGGGTGGGCGGCCAGAGTGTCGCGGCCCTGAAAAATGTCAGTTTGACAATTTGTGAAAACGAATACGTGGCCATTATGGGCCCCTCGGGGAGCGGCAAGTCCACAATGATGAACATTCTGGGATGTCTGGACACGCCCACCTGCGGGGAATATCTGCTGGACGGGGAGGATGTGTCCGGGATGGACGACGACCGTCTGGCGCAGATACGCAACCGTCGCATAGGATTCGTCTTCCAGGCCTTCAACCTGCTGCCCCGCAGCACCGCTCTGGAGAACGTTGCGCTGCCGCTGCTCTATGCGGGAGCAGGGCGCGCCGAAAGATTGGGCAGGGCGGAAGATGCGCTTCGGAAGGTAGGCCTCGGCGAAAGGCTCAACCATCGTCCCAACGAACTGTCCGGAGGGCAGAAGCAGCGTGTGGCGGTGGCCCGCGCGCTTGTCAACAACCCGTCGATAGTGCTCGCCGACGAGCCTACAGGCAATCTTGACACAGCGACTTCGCTGGAGATAATGGCACTGTTCGAGGAGATTCACCGCTCGGGCGGAACAATAATACTTATCACGCACGAGGAGGATATCGCACAATATGCCCGACGCATAGTCCGTCTTCGCGACGGAACGATAGAATCCGACTGCAGGAACGAAAGATATAATGAAGATCTATACCAGGACAGGGGATGAGGGCGAAACCTCCCTCGTGGGAGGCAGCCGCGTATCGAAGGCAAGCTCCCGCGTGAACGCATACGGCGATGTGGACGAACTGATCTCGTGCATAGGGCTGCTCCGCGCATCCATACAGAAGGAGGTCGCTCTCGGCGACGCTCCCGAATCGTATGTCAGGGCCGACGGCTCCCTGCTCCGCATACAGGGCCAGCTGATGGAGGCGGCATCTCACCTTGCAGCCGACCACAGCGTGCCCAAGCTCAAACCTTTCGATCCCGAATACACCGGTCAGCTGGAGGCGGAGATAGACCTTATGAGCGAAACCCTTCCCCAGAACCGCTATTTCGTTCTTCCTGCAGGCCCCGTTGCCGCCGCGCACTGCAACTTGGCCCGCACCGTCTGCCGCCGTGCCGAGCGCAGCGCGATTGCGATTGAAAACCGTGGCGGGCAGGATGAACTTGCAATAAAATACCTCAACCGTCTTTCTGACTACCTCTTCACCCTGGCCCGCAAATTATGCATCGATGCCTCAGCGGCTGAGGAATACTGGATACCGTAATGAAAATACTGGTCACCGGGGGAGCGGGGTTTATCGGCTCCCATACTCTTGTCGAACTGTTCGCCGCCGGACACGATGCCGTGGTGGTGGACAACCTGTCCAACTCAAGCCCCGTGGCGCTGGAAAGGGTGGAGCGCATAACCGGCCGAAGGATACCTTTCTACAAGGCGGACATTCTTGACAGGCCCGCCCTGGAGGCCGTCTTTTCCGAACACAGCTTCGACGCCTGCATCCATTTTGCCGGCCTGAAGGCTGTCGGAGAGTCCGTCGCGAAGCCCTGGGAATATTATCACAACAACATTTCCGGCACCCTTGTACTGCTCGACGTTATGCGCCGTAACGGGTGCAGGAACATCATATTCTCCTCATCCGCCACAGTTTACGGCAATCCTGACGTGGTGCCTGTCACCGAGGGCTGTCCAAGAGGCGAATGCACCAATCCCTACGGCCGCACGAAAAGCGTCCTGGAGCAGGTGCTGACCGACATACAGGCCGCAGACCCTTCGTGGAATATGGTGCTGCTGCGATATTTCAACCCGGTAGGAGCCCATCCGAGCGGCCTTATCGGTGAGAATCCCAACGGTACGCCGAACAACCTGATGCCCTACATCACCCAGGTGGCTGTGGGCAGGAGGCCCTTCCTCGGAGTGTTCGGTGACGATTACGACACCCCCGACGGTACGGGCGTGAGGGACTACATCCACGTGATGGACCTTGCCTCCGGTCACGTAAAGGCTCTTCAGGCCATCTCCGGCAGTTGCGGCCTTGCCGTCTACAACCTCGGCACAGGACAGGGCTGCTCGGTGCTGGATATGGTGAAGGCCTTTGAGAAGGCCAACTCAGTGAAGATTCCCTATAAGATCCTGCCCCGGCGTGAGGGCGACGTTGCGGCCTGCTTCTCGGATCCTTCCAAGGCATTGCGCGAACTTGGCTGGAAGGCGGTCCACAGCATAGAGGATATGTGCCGCGATTCGTGGAACTGGCAGAGAAACAATCCGGAAGGTTTCTAATTATCAAGACAGTCGCCTGTATCCTTGTCTACAGGCGTCGGCCCCGGAGTAAGGGCCCCTTACAGCCTGGCGTTGGCGTCGCTCACGGCGGAGATGAGGGCATCGATATTCTCGCGCCTTGCTCCCATTGGAAGCCCGCCGCCGGTGCTGACCAGCAGGCCGTGATGGCTTCCGTTGGCGGCTATGTATGAGTCTATCATCGCCCTGGTCGCGTCATAGACCTTCACGGGGTCATCTCCGGTAAGCAGCATAGGCGGCACGTTGCCCATCAGCACGGGACCGTTTCCGGCCAGTTCCCGCGCCCTGCATATATCCACGGTGTGAGTGAAGTTGAATGCCTCGACACCCATCTCCGAAAGATGGGGATAGCAGCAGTCGCTGGTGTAGTCGTTGTGGAAGAAATGCCTCATCTCGGGGAAGGCTCCGAACACTTCTTTCATATAGGGCATACAGAGCTCAGTGAAGTCCGAAGGGCTGAAGAAGCCGCAAACGTCATCGAGGACCATTATCGCCTTTGCGCTGCCGGCCGCCTCCAGCTGGGCCTCCAGCCAGAGTTTGACACAGTCGGTGGTCTTGCGCAGCAGCACGTCGGCCGCCTCGCGGTCTATCATCATAAGCATCAGCAGCTGGGTGACGGTGAAAATGTGCGAAGCCACGGTGAAGGGGCCTCTGGCGCACACCATCCATATGCTCTCGCCTTCCGCCTCCAGCTGTGGCTTGAAATAGCGCATCTGATTGAGCATCAACGGCATCAGGCCATCGCGGCCGGGATCCGGCAACTGGACGTTGCGGAAAAATTCCTTCGCATTGTCAAGGTCCTCCGTCAGGGGCCGCAGATGGGGAAGATTGTCGTCATAAAAGCATACGGGACAGCCGAATC
Organism: Bacteroidales bacterium; assembly: GCA_045600965.1. Classification (GTDB taxonomy): domain Bacteria; phylum Bacteroidota; class Bacteroidia; order Bacteroidales; family UBA932; genus RGIG6374. Next base: position 7,821 of record JAZRYW010000035.1, read on the forward strand.
CGGTCGGCTCGGCGGTCATACCGTACTCAACCCACCAGCCCGGCACGAATATGGCCTCGGGGAAGTCGGCCTTGATGCGGCGGTTGTCGGCAAGCCATACTTCGTTGCGTGAATAGTAGTCGATGAAAGTGTGACCGCAGTAGCCCGGTATCCAGGGGCTGTCCGCTATGAATGCTACCGGGATGCGTGCGTTCTTCCCATTGAGGGTGTCTTCGAGTGTCTTGATCTGCTGACTGGTCATATCTGTCTGTTGTTGAATTCGTTCAATGCTTCATAAAATGCCGCCACATTTTCAAGGGGGGTCTGAGGAGGGACGTCGCAGCCGGTGGAGAGTATGAAATTGTCAAACCCGGAGGTGGCTTCCAGCAGCGCTGTGACTTCGCGCCGCACATCAGCCTCAGAGCCCTGCCTGATCACTTCCACAGGGTCTATGTTGCCCATCACCATAAGGTCCGGAGGGCACTGTCTCAACGCTGTGACCATATCGGTCCTGTTCCCGAAGTGAAGCCCGCGGGCACCGCTGCGCGCCATTGCGTCCGTACAGTGGCCCATATTGCCGCAGTTGTGGAGTATGACGGTGAAGCTGTCGTCCTGAACCTTGTCCACTATCCTGCGCACATAGTCGGTGGAGAAGGATATGCAGTCCTCGTTGGAGATGAGTCCGGCGGCCGGTTCAGCCATTATCACGCCGCTGACGCCGGTCTGCTTTATGGCGGCGGCGTAGCCTTCGAGGTATTGGGCGCATCTGTCGAGCAGCAGGGTGACGGTTTCGGGCTCCAGGTAGATGCCCATCATCAGTTCAGTCATCCCATAGAGCCGTCCGGCAAGCGAAAAGGGCCCGATGCAGCCGGCATAGACCGGCTTGTTCCTTATGTTCTCAGCCACAATGCGGTTGGCCTTGAGATATTCTGCCGCCCTGCCCTCCTCAGGCGAGGGGATGCGAAGGGCCCTGACAGATTCGATGTCGCTGACCGTACGGCCTGTGACGGTGGGTATGTCATCCCTCCGGAACACCACCTGAGCCCCGAAGGCTTCAGCCTCCACCGTGAGGTCCATTATTGCCGTGGCGGCATCCGCGGGAAAGCGGCCGTTGAGGGCGAGTATGGCTTCTGCGTGCACACTGCCGTCGGTGACGGCCTCCTGCACCGTGCGCCGGGCAATCTCGATGCCCGGATGAGTCATTATTGGGATTGCGAGGCGTCTTTTCTCTTGAAGCATTTTGTGTTCCTGCATATTTGGCAATGATATGGCTGTCGGGTGAGTTTCTCTCCGAGCGCGAAGAAGCCGCTCACCGATTTTTCGGGTTTCATAAGGGACGATTCGCTGAGGGTCACACCGCAGGGCCGGGGCGGGAAAAGGCTGAAGAAACTCTGCTGCTCGCAGACATCCCATCCGCAATATCCCGGACTGTATGGAAGGGAAATGCCATCCGACAGCCCGACCTCCTTCTCAAGGCGGGCCACCGCTGCTTCGGCAAGCACCGAACCTATGGAGTCCGCGACGAAGTCCGCCACTATGTCCCCCTGCCGGTGGAGTTCGTCCACAGCTCCTTCAAACTCGGCTCCCGCGGTTGCCACGAACACCAGAGCGTGGGTCATACCGTCGAGGTATGAACCTATTATGCCTCCCGTATGGAAGGGCCTGCCGTCGAGCAGGATGTCGCCCGGAGCAGTCCTGGAGGCCTCCACCCTGCGGTATGCGCAGCGAAGGACGGCCTTCGGGAGCAGTTCCCTGACCATCTGCAGGGCGATGTCCCTGACGGACCGGTCAGGCTCGCAGGAGCGGTAGCCCATTGCCGGCCACAGTTCCCCGAGCGGGAACCCGGACGGGTCCATCACAAATGAGAATTCTTTCACGCCAGAAGCTTTTTCGCGACTTCAACCGCCTCGTTGGCGTTCGAACTGTATCCGTCCGCGCCTATGCTTTCAGCGAACTGACGGCTTACCGGAGCGCCGCCGACCATTATCCTGGCACGCAGGCCCGCGCCGCGCACCGCATCGATGACCTCCTGCATATAGCCCATAGTGGTGGTCAGAAGTGCCGAGATGCATACAATGTCCGCGTCAGCCTCTCGCGCAGCCTCAACGAAACGTTCCTTGGGGATGTCCACGCCGAGGTTGACGACCTCGAATCCGCAGCCTTCGAGCATCGATGCCACGAGATTCTTGCCGATGTCGTGAAGGTCGCCCTTGACGGTGCCGATGACAACCTTTCCGGCGGAGATGGAAGCGCCTCCAATCAGCAGGGGCTTGAGTATCTCCAGAGAGCCTTTCATAGCCCTGGCGCTGAGAAGGAGGTTCGGCACGAACACCTTCCCGGCCTCGAATTCGCGGCCTATGCCCTCCATTGCAGGTATCATTTCGCCGTTGATGACGGATTCGGGTGTCCGCCCCTCTTCCACAGCCTGCTGGACAAGGGTTTTTGCTTTCGGAAGGTCTCCTCTGAAAATGGCATCGTACAGTTCGCTCATAACTATTAGTCCTTGAATTTTACAAAAGTAAGCAATTTTTCGTTAAATTTGAGATTCAAGTTTCTGACGATATGAAAATCAAAACCACCCTGCTCTGCGCCTTTTCCGCAGTTCTTTGCGCCTGCAGCGGCGAAAACGGGCCGCTGTGGCTTGCCAACGGGCCTGTCGCCCCTGAAGGCGAGCCCCATTTCCAATACAGGATACTCGACCACTGGGACAACCTCGACGACAGCGTCGAACGCGGCTATGCCGGAAAGTCCATCTGGAACTGGACCGGCGAGCTTCCGGTCGGACGCATCCGCGCCTACGGTGAGCTCAACCGCTCCATAGGCATCAACGGCAGCGTCCTGAACAACGTCAACGCCAATCCGAAGATACTGACCGGTGAATACCTCCCCCGCGTGGCTCAGATAGCCGACATTCTGAGGGAATACGGCATCCGCACCTATCTCTCGATCAACTTCGCCACCCCGATGGCTCTCGGCGAACTGCCCTCCGCAGACCCTCTCGACGAAAGCGTGATAATGTGGTGGAAGGACAAGGTGGACGAGATCTACGCCGCGATCCCCGATTTCGGCGGCTTTCTGGTGAAGGCCTCCTCCGAAGGCCAGCCCGGTCCTCAGGATTTCGGACGCAGCCACGTGGACGGAGCGAATATGCTCGCCGACGCGCTCTCACCCCACGGAGGAATCGTGATGTGGAGGGCCTTCGTCTATTCGGCCACCAGCCCCGACCGGGCCAACCAGGCCGTGGAGGAGTTCAAGGACCTTGACGGGATGTTCCGCGACAATGTCATCATACAGATAAAGAACGGACCCGTGGACTTCCAGGCCCGCGAGCCGGTCAACCCTCTCTTCTACAATCTGTCCCGTACCGAGGCGATGCCCGAGTTGCAGGTCACCCAGGAATACCTCGGCCAGAGTATGCACCTTGCCTTCCTCGCCCCTATGTGGGAGGAGTTCTTCAAGGATGCGGGCAGCAGTTTCAACGCGATTGCCGGAGTAGCCAATACCGGGCAGGAGGACAGCTGGTGCGGACACATATTCTCACAGGCCAACTGGTATGCATTCGGAAGGCTGGCCTGGGACCCTGCCCTGAGCAGCAGTCAGATAGCCCGCGAGTGGATAAGCCTCACCTTCCGCAAACCCCGGTGGTGCAGCGCGCGAAGGTTCGAAAGGAAGTTCATCTCCCCCGTGGAGAATATGATGCTCGCCTCACGCGAGGCGGTGGTCGACTACACGATGCCCCTCGGCTTCCACCATATCTTCAACGGCAGCCACTACGGGCCCGGCCCCTGGCAGCGCTCCATACGGCCCGACTGGTCGCCGCTCTACTACCACAGGGCCGATTCGGCCGGAGTCGGATTCGACCGGACCGAGGCTACGGGCTCAGCCAACACGGCGCAGTACCCCGAGCCTTGGAGATCGGTCTATGAGGACATCTCCACCTGCCCCGAAAACCTCCTTCTGTGGTTCCACCACGTTCCTTGGGACTATACGATGTCTTCCGGACGCACCCTCTGGGACGAGATATGCCTCCACTACGACCGCGGCATAAGCGCTGTCGAGGAGTTCATCTCCACCTGGGAGTCCGTCCGCCCCTATGTCAGCAGGGACATCTGGCAGCACGTCCGTCAGCGTCTCGACATACAGTATGAGGATGCAAAATGGTGGCGCGACGCGTGCGTGCAATATTTCGGGCAGTTCTCCGCGATGCCGGTGCCCGGGGATGCAAGACAGCCCGAAATACCGCTGGACAGCCTGATGCGCAGGCGCGGAGATCCTCCCGTTTTGAAAGATATTGCCGCAGGAGACTCATCTTTCTAAAGTAAATTAGGGGATTTCCGACATTTTTTATTAGATTTGTATGATTAAAAAGTAAATTATGGCAGACAACTCAACCGAAGCAAAAGGCTTCTACAAACTCAGCTGGCTCCAGAGAATCGGATTCGGTTCCGGAGACCTTGCCCAGAACCTGATTTTCCAGACGGTCGCCTGTTTCCTGATGCTGTATCTCACTACAGTATTGAAGATCAGCCCGGCATTCGTCAGCGGACTCATCCTTGCAGTACGTCTTCTCGACTGTTTCTGGAGCCCGATAGTGGGAAAATACATCGACAATCACAATCCCAGACTGGGCAAGTACCGCACGTATCTGCTCTATGGCGGCATTCCTCTGACCATCGCGGCCTGTCTGCTGATGCTTCCCGCAGCGGCCACCTGGACGATGACCGCAAGGGTGATTTATGCCACGGTAAGCTACACTCTGCTGAGTATGATCTACTCCGTCGTGAATATCCCCTACGGCTCGATTATGGCCAGTATGACCCGCGACAACGATGAAGTCCTGATTCTCACCTCCACCCGTATGGTCTGCGCCAACATCGGCCAGATTGTCGTACAGGCCGGTTTCCCCATCGGTCTTGCAATGATAGTGGGAATCGCTGTCGACTGGAATCAGGCTGTGTTTATGGCCATCGGCACCATCCCCGCATTCATTATCCTCCCCCTGATGCCCGTCCTGAAGAAATGCTTCGGAAAGAAGGGCCTTTACTACCTTCTTCTCGCAGTCGGCCTGGTAGGGTTCATCGCATTGTTCATAATCGGCAAGTTCTTTGACGTGCAGGAGTGCAATACGCTCGTCCAGGCTGCAAAAGTGATGACAGGTGTCGGCCTTCTGGTCGGCTCGCTTATGTGGGCCCTCGTTCCGGAAGTCATCACCGAGGCCGAATACCGCACCGGCAACAGACCTTCGGCAACCGTCAACGCTCTTGCAGGCGTTGCGTTCAAGGCCGGTTTCTCCCTCGCGGGCTTCATCACTCCCTGGGTTATGGGCGCCATCGGATTCAATCTCGCCAGCGAGGAGTCCGCGCTTCCCACCGATCCCAAGGCGTGGTTCACTGTCACCTGCATCTTTGCCGTCGCAGGCTTCATCCTGCTGACGCTCTGTTTCCTCGGAAGCAGGGAGAACATCACCACCACACCCGAGAAGCCCGTTTCATTCGGCGAGATGTGGAAGGAGTTCAAGGCCAACAAGTGCCTGCAGCTTGTGCTCTGCATCTTCGTCGTAGTATTCCTCGCCTCATTCATCAGCGCTCCCGTGAACGCTTACTATACGAAGCTGAACGACTACAATGACGTGGCAAGGAACGCCATTCTGTGGTTCACCACCATCATCCCCGCGCTCCTCCTTATCCTGGTCGGCTTCCTGATTTACAAGTATCCCCTTACGGACCGGAAACTCGACGAGATGAGCAAGGCCATCGAGGCAAAGCAGGAATAACAATATAATACACATAATTATGGCTAAGAAAGTTGTAAAACGCTATCTCTTCCCGGCAGATTATATGGCGGACCCCTCCGTTCACGTGTTCAACGGTAAAATCTATATCTATCCTTCCCACGACTGGGAGGACGAAACGAACGTGGAGGATGACAGCGGAGACCAGTACATAATGAAGGACTATCACGTGCTGTCCATCGACGGAGACCCTATGACCGGCACCGTCACTGACCACGGCTGCGTGCTCCGCCAGGAGGATATCGCCTGGCACGGCCGCCAGCTCTGGGACTGCGACGTTCAGGAAAAGGACGGCAAGTACTATATGTATTTCCCGATGAAGGACCGCAACGGCGTGTTCCGTCACGGCGTGGCAATTGCAGACAACCCTGCGGGACCTTTCATCCCTCAGAGCGAGCCGGTTCACGGCAGCTACTCCATCGATATGGCCATCCTCAAGGACAACGGCGAATATTATATGTACTTCGGCGGTCTGTGGGGCGGTCAGCTTCAGTCATACAGGGACAACGTGGGCATCGAAGACCCCGCAAGGAACAACACCCCTGACAGCCCGAACCTCCCTCACGGCAGCCAGAGCGCTCTCCCCAGCCGTGTGGTGAAGCTTTCGAAGGATATGCTCCAGTTCGGTGAGGAGCCCAAGCCCGTCACAGTTGTCGACGAGAATGGCAAGCCTCTCACAGCCGACGACCCGCACCGCTTCTTCGAGGCCAGCTGGACATTCAAGAAGGACGGCAAATACTATTTCACATATTCTACCGGTGACAGCCACCTGCTCTGCTATGCAGTGGGCGACAACGTCTACGGGCCTTTCACATACAGGGGTGTCATCCTCACTCCTGTCGTAGGCTGGACAACGCATCACGCCATCATCGAATGGGAAGGCAAGTGGTATCTCTTCCACCACGACAGCGCTCCCTCAGGCGGCAAATCCTGGCTCCGCAGCCTCAAGGTCTGCGAGCTCACTTTCACCCCCGACGGTGACATAGAGACAATCGAAGGCATTGACGAATAGATTATTCACTTGAAACATAAACACTTAATTATTAATTCAAATTATGGCAAAAGAATTTTTCCCTGAAATCGGCAAGATCAAGTTCGAAGGTCCTGCTTCCAAAAACCCTATGGCTTACCATTACTATGACGCCGACAAGGTCGTAATGGGCAAGAAGATGAAAGATTGGTTCAAGTTCGCAATGGCCTGGTGGCACACCCTCTGCGCAGAAGGCGCTGACCAGTTCGGTGGCGGAACAAAGACCTTCCCCTGGAATGCAGACAGCGATCCCGTTGCAGCGGCAAAGGCAAAGATGGACGCCGGCTTCGAATTCATGCAGAAGATGGGCATCGAATACTACTGCTTCCACGACGTTGACCTCATCGCAGAGGCTGACACCGTAGAGGAATACGAGAAGAACTACAGGACTATGATCGAATACGCTGCACAGAAGCAGAAAGAAACCGGCATCAAGCTCCTTTGGAGCACGGCCAACGTATTCGGCAACAAGCGTTATATGAACGGCGCTTCCACCAACCCCGACTTCGACGTCGTATCACGCGCAATCGTCCAGATAAAGAACTCCATCGACGCAGCCATCGCCCTCGGCGCAACCTGCTATGTGTTCTGGGGTGGCCGCGAAGGTTATATGAGCCTTCTGAACACCGATATGAAGCGTGAGAAGGAACATATGGCAACTATGCTCCGAATGGCCCGCGACTATGCCCGCGCACACGGCTTCAAGGGCACTTTCCTCATCGAACCCAAGCCTATGGAACCCACCAAGCACCAGTATGACGTCGACACCGAAACCGTCATCGGCTTCCTGAAGGCTCACGGTCTTGACAAGGATTTCAAGGTCAACATCGAAGTCAACCACGCAACCCTCGCAGGTCACACCTTCGAACACGAACTGGCTTGCGCAGTTGACGCAGGTATGCTCGGTTCAATCGACGCCAACCGCGGTGACTACCAGAACGGCTGGGATACCGACCAGTTCCCCATCGACCACCTCGAACTCACCCAGGCTATGCTCCAGATCATCCGCAACGGCGGTTTCACTGACGGTGGCACCAACTTCGACGCAAAGACCCGCCGCAACTCAACCGACCTTGAGGACATCTTCATCGCACACATCGCTGCAATGGACGCTATGGCAAAGGCTCTCGAAAGCGCTGCAGCCATCCTCACCGAATCCCCCATCCCCGCAATGGTCAAGGAACGCTACGCTTCATTCGACAGCGGTATGGGCAAGAAGTTCGAAAACGGCGAACTCACCCTCGAAGAGGTTTACGAATACGGCAAGAAAGTCGGCGAGCCCAAGCAGACCAGCGGCAAGCAGGAACTTTACGAGGCCATCGTAAATATGTACTAGGAAATGTATCTTCTCGGCTACGACGTAGGAAGCTCGTCAGTAAAAGCTTCCATCATCGAAGTCTCCACAGGCAGATGCGTGGCTTCCGATTTCTACCCGAAGTCGGAGGCCCCCATCAAGGCCGTGAAACCCGGCTGGGCTGAACAGAACCCCGCAGACTGGTGGCACTACCTCACGGAAGCCACCAAGTCCGTGCTCGGCTGCGCCAAGGCACAGGAGAAGAACTTCTGCATCAAGGACGTCAGGGGCATAGGCATCTCCTGGCAAATGCACGGTCTTGTCTGCATCGACAGGGACAAGAACGTTCTGCGTGACGCCATCATCTGGTGCGACAGCCGTGCCGTGCCTTATGGTGAACGCGCCCTGAGGGAGCTCGGCAGCGCATACTGCCTGGGCCACCTTCTCAACTCGCCCGGCAACTTCACCGCTTCCAAACTTGCCTGGGTCAAGGAGAACGAGCCTGAAATATACAACCGCATCTGGAAGATAATGCTCCCCGGCGACTACATCGCAATGAAACTCTGCGGTGAAGTGACCACCACCATCGAAGGCCTTTCAGAAGGTATGATGTGGGATTTCGAGGAGAAGAGCGTTGCCCGGACTCTGCTCAACCATTTCGGATTCGAGCACAGTTTCATACCCGAACTCGTGCCCAACTTCGGTATGCAGGGTGCCCTGAGCGCCGAGGCTGCCGCAGAACTCGGCCTTGCCGAAGGAACGCCCATCACCTATCGTGGCGGTGACCAGCCCAACAACGCCCTTTCTCTCGGTGTTCTCAACCCCGGTGAAATTGCATCAACGGCAGGCACTTCAGGCGTTGTATACGGTGTGGGCGGCAGCATCAACTACGACCCCCAGAGCCGTGTCAACACTTTCGCTCACGTAAACTACACTCCGGAACTCACCCGTCTCGGCGTGCTGCTCTGCATCAACGGAACCGGCATCCTGAACTCGTGGCTCAAGCACAACGTTGTTCCCGAAGGCATATCCTATGCTGAGATGAACGACATAGCCGCCACGGTTCCCATAGGAAGCGGCGGCATCTCGATGCTCCCGTTCGGTAACGGTGCGGAACGTATGCTCGGCAACAAGGAAGTGGGCAGCTGCATCTGCGGCCTGAACTTCAACTCCGCCACCCGCGCGAACCTGCTTCGCGCCGCACAGGAAGGCATCGTATTCTCCTTCAAGTTCGGTATCGACATTATGGAAAGCATAGGTGTGGAGGTCAGGAAGATTCACGCCGGACACGCAAATATGTTCCTCAGCCCCATTTTCCGTGACACCCTCGCAGGCGTCACCGGCGCTGACATCGTGCTTCTCGACTCCGACGGAGCGGCAGGCGCCGCACGCGGAGCAGGCATCGGCGCTCGGATATACAAGGATCCCGCCGAAGCGTTCTCAACGCTCAAGCAGATCGCCGTCATCCACCCCGACGCCAAGAACGCCGACGCATATCAGGAGGCATACGCCCGCTGGCTCAAATGCCTCAAGGCGAATATCTGACGATATTCAAAAAAATAGTATCTGAAAAAGACCTGTAGTGGGAAACCGCTACAGGTTTTCTATTGACTTCTTGGCACGGTAGGTGTCGAACCCCTGTCCGTAGACGCCGTTAACGCTGCCTGTGGTGACGAAGGCGTTGGGATCCTCCTCACGTATGAGCTTCATTATGAAAGGTGTCTCCTTCTTGCGCGTCAGCACAAGAAGCACCTTGCAGGGCTGTCTGGTGAACCCGCCCTCGCCGTCGAGTATGGTCACCCCGCGATGCGCCTCATTGGCTATGCGCTGAGTGATCTTCTCATAGTTGCGCGACATTATGAACATCTGTACGGACTGCTTCGCGCCGGCCAGCAGGGCATCCATCACGAAACTCAGCACGGCCGCCATAATGTAGCCGTAAATCACATAGGAAAGCTTGATACTGAGGGGATTGCCGTTGGGGATGACCAGGGTGGAGGCAATGATGATGATATCGCAGAACACTATCGAGCGGCCGGGGGATATGTTGCGGTACTTGCTGAGTATCAGCGCAATGATATCGGTTCCACCCGTGCTTCCGCCCTGAGTGAAGGCCATTGTTATACCAAGGCCCGCCATCGCTCCGCCTATGATGGTGCAGAGCATAAGGCCGTTCTGTGAGAACTGCTCCACAAATTCAGGAGAAAGAAACCTGGGCTCGACGGAGAGAAGTATGGAGTTGACTATGATGGCGTATACGGTCTTTATCCCGAAGCTCTTGCCGAGGAGTTTGATTCCGAGCACCAGCAGCAGTACGTTGATGATGAAGTAGGAGTAACTGATGTTGAATCCCGTGGCGTACTGGATGATGGCGGCGATACCCGTGACCCCGCCTCCGACCATCTGGTTGGGAATCAGGAAAAGGTTCCAGGAGATGGTGTAGACGAACAGGCCGAGGGCTATTATGAAATACTCCTTGGTAACGATGATGGCTTTCTTGAGAGTGGGATTCATAGGTGTCAGCAGACTATGTTGATGATTTTGGAGGGCACGACAATCACTTTCCTGATGGTGCCTCCGTTGAGATATTTCGTTGTGTTGGCGTCAGCGCGCACCGCGGCTTCCACGTCTTCCCTGCCCATAGCCTTGGGCAGAGAGAGCTTGAAACGGAGCCTGCCGTTGAACGAGACGGGATATTCGAAAGTGTCCTCCTGAACCTTGGACGCGTCGAAGACGGGGAAGGAGGCATAGGTGATGCTGTCGCTGTGGCCCATCTGATGCCAGAGTTCCTCGGCGATGTGGGGGGCGAAAGGCGAGACGAGCACTGCGAGCGGCTCGAGAACCTCGCGGCAGTTGCACTTGAGGTCAGACAGGGCGCTGACGGCAATCATAAATGCGCTGACGGTGGTGTTGAAGGAGAAGTTCTCTATGTCGGTCTGCTCCTTGTCGATCAGAGTGTGGAGCGCCTTGAGCTCGGCAGGAGTGGCCTTACGGTCGGAGACGTTGATCTCCCCGTCCTGTACGTAGAGCCTCCACAGCTTGCGCAGGAAGCGGTGAACTCCGTCTATGCCCTTCGTGTCCCAAGGCTTGGACTGTTCCAGGGGGCCGAGGAACATTTCATAGAGACGGAGCGTGTCGGCGCCGTAGTCATCGCAGACATTGTCGGGATTGACCACGTTGAACATCGACTTGCTCATCTTCTCCACTGCATATCCGCAGACATATTCTCCGTCCTCGAGTATGAATTCGGCGTCGTTGTAATCCGGCATCCACGCCTTGAAGGCTTCGATGTCGAGGCGGTCGTTGTGGACTATGTTGACGTCGACGTGTATTTCGGTGGTTTTGTACCTGTCCTTCAAGCCGCAGGAGACGAAAGTGTTCGTGCCCTGTATGCGGTATACGAAATTGGACCTGCCCTGTATCATCCCCTGGTTGATGAGTTTCCGGAAAGGTTCCTGCTCGCACACGTAACCGAGGTCGTAGAGGAACTTGTTCCAGAAGCGGGAGTAGATAAGATGGCCGGTGGCGTGCTCCGTTCCGCCTATGTAGAGATCGACGTTGCGCCAGTATTCATTCGCGGCGCGGCTTACCAGACAGTCATCATTGGCGGGGTCCATATATCTCAGATAATAGGCGCTGCTGCCTGCAAATCCGGGCATAGTGCTCTTCTCGAGCGGATAGCCGTTGTAAGTCCAGTTTTCGGCGCGTGCCAGAGGGGGTTCGCCCGTCTCGGTGGGACGGTATTGGTCTATGCTGGGGAGGCGCAGGGGGAGTTCGCCTTCAGGCACGGCAGTGGGAATCCCGTCCTTGTAGTATATCGGGAAGGGTTCGCCCCAGTAGCGCTGGCGTGAGAAGATGGCGTCACGCAGGCGGTAGTTGACCTTGCGGCGGCCTATTCCCCTGCTTTCGACATATTCTATGGCGGCCGGTATGGCCTCCTTGACCGAAAGTCCGTTGAGGAAGCCGGAGTTGCACATCACGCCTTCCTTTGCATCGAAGCTTCCTTCGCTTACGTCACAGCCCTCGATGAGGGGTATGATGGGAAGGTCGAAGGCCTTTGCGAATGCATAGTCACGGCTGTCGTGTGCCGGAACGGCCATTATGGCGCCGGTACCGTAGCCCGACAGCACGTATTCTGAAATCCATACGGGGACCTCGGCTCCCGTCACGGGGTTGACGGCGTATGAGCCGGAGAACACGCCGGTGACCTTGCGGGTCTCGGCTATGCGCTCACGTTCGGTCTTTTTCCGGGCCTGTATGAGATACTCCTCCACTGCGGCCTTCTGAGACGGCGAAGTGAGTTTCTCCACCCATTCGCTCTCGGGGGCGAGAACCATAAAGGTCACACCGAAGACGGTGTCCGCACGGGTTGTGAATATGGTCATCTGATATTCCTGCGTACCGTTATGGACCTTGAATATCATCTCGGCGCCCTGGGAGCGGCCTATCCAGTTGCGCTGCATCTCCTTAAGGGAATCGGTCCAGTCGAGATCGTCAAGCCCCTTGAGAAGCCTTTCGGCATAGGCTGAAACACGGAGCTGCCACTGCTTCATCTTCTTCTGCTCCACGGGGAAGCCTCCGCGTACGGAAAGGCCTTCCTTCACCTCGTCGTTGGCCAGCACCGTACCCAGAGCGGGGCACCAGTTGACCGATGTCTCGCCGAGATATGCAATGCGGTACTGCATCAGGAGGTCGGACTGTTCCACGGGTGACAGGGTGTCCCAACGGCCTTCGGCCTTGAAGCGGTCTATGAGGGTGTCTATGGGTTCCGCCTTGTCGGTGGCGGGATTGTACCAGTGGTTGAACATCTGCAGGAAGGCCCACTGGGTCCATTTGTAGAATGCGGGATCGCAGGTCCTCACCTCGCGCGACCAGTCGTAGCTGAAACCTATGCGGTCCATCTGCTGACGGTAGCGGCTTATGTTCTTCTCAGTGGTGATTTCGGGAGCCTGTCCGGTCTGGATGGCATACTGCTCTGCGGGAAGCCCGAAAGCGTCGTAGCCCATAGGATGGAGGACGTTGAAACCCTTCAGACGCTTGTAGCGGCTGTAGATGTCGCTGGCAATGTAGCCGAGGGGATGCCCCACGTGAAGTCCCGCGCCCGATGGATAAGGGAACATATCAAGCACATAGTACTTGGGGCGGTCAGAAAAGTTGGATACTCTGTATGTCCGGTTTTCAGCCCACCAGGTCTGCCATTTCCTTTCGATTTCCTTGAAGTTGTATTCCATCGGCATGCGGTTTTGTTGTGAACCGCAAATATAGGAAATATCTACTTCAATCTGAACTCGACGGGTATGGAAATTTTAGTCCTGACCTTACGTCCGTCAACCTCTCCGGGAGTCCATTTGGGTGAAGCCCTGACTATCCTTACGGCCTCCTCCTCGAGAAGCACGTGAGGGCTTGAGACAACCTCAACCTCGGTTACGTTTCCGTCGGCCTCAACTATGAACGAGACGACGACCTTGCCCTGTATGCCCTCTTCAACCGCTTTCTTTGGATAGCGCTGGTAGCGGTAGACCCATTCGGTGAGGAACTTCGACACCTCGCCGTTGAAGAATTTGGGCGCGCGGGTGCATTGGGCAACATTATAGACGGTGTTCCTGCCACCTGACGACGACGCTGCGGCGGCAGGCTCGGGCGCGATGCCGGGCACCTTCCCCACTTCGCAGAGATGCTCCAGAAGGTAATATGCATAAGCGCTGGCGCTGCTCATCTGACGGTAGAGTACCAGCGACGGCGTGTCGCGGACGGTATGGTATTCACGGGTCATACCTGTGGTGAGCAGCAGGAAAGGTATTCCACGCTCGTGGAAGGGCAGGTAGTCGGAAGCTGTCATCTCCCCGCTGCCGGTCACAGGCTGCGGAAGTATGGGCTCCAGGGAGGAAACGGCGCCTGTTATGGATTGCAGGTCGGCGTGCGAGAGCGAGGTGTGGATTGTCAGGGGGTTCGCCTCCCCTCCGCGGCCCACCATATCAAGGTCTATCATCATACGCACGTTGCCCCAGGGCGCGAAAGTGCGGTTGATGAAATACCAGGCGCCCGCCATCCCCTCCTCGGAGGCTCCGAAGCCGATGAAGACCACGGTCCTTGCAAAAAGGAAACTGTTCATAGCCACCTCCCTGGCCGTCTCTATCATAACGGCGACACCGGAGGCGTCATCGTCCGCACCGGGGAATATGATCTCTGCGCTGCGGCCGTCCACGTTGACGGACGTTGTGCCGGGAGCGTCCAGATGGCAGCCTATGACTATGTATTCGTTGCGCAGGGCGCTGTCACAGCCCTCCACCACCCCTACTATGTTGCGGGACACGACGGTATCGCTCGAAGCGATGGTGAACTCCTGCCCGTCACGGTCGGAGAGCATCTCGACACCGCAGGCTGAAAGCTGGTCGTAGAGATACCTTGCCGCCTCCAGTTCCCCCGGGCTGCCTGCCTTCCGCCCCTTGAGGGAAGGGTCGCAGAGATAGTTGACGTGGGCTTTCAGGCGGTCAGGACTGAAATCCTGGGCCACCGAAAGGAACGGCAATGCCACAAGGCAGAGCGCCACGGAAAACAATCTGCGCACGCGCGACACTATTTTTTATAGAAAGGGGGCCTTACGGTCACCGCCTTGAGCAGTCGGCCGCGCACCTCGATATATATTTCGGTATCAAGCTTGTACCAGGGAGCATCGATATAGGCCATTCCGACGGCCTTCCTGATGGAGGGGCCCATACAGCCGGAGGTCACGTGACCTATGACAGAGCCGTCGGCAAGGCAGACGTTGTAGCCCTGACGGGGTATGCCGCGGTCGATGAGTTCGAAGCCAGCGAGCTTGCGCTTGAGTCCTTCCGCCTTCTGCGCAAGGAGGAAATCCCTGTCGATGAAGTCTCCCTTGACGTCATTGAATTTGGTAATCCAGCCAAGTGACGCTTCCAGAGGGGAAGTGGTGTCGTCTATGTCGTGACCGTAGAGGCAGAATCCCATCTCGAGACGCAGGGTGTCACGAGCTCCGAGACCGATGGGTGCGATGCCATATTCCTTTCCGGCCTCGAAAACGGCCTCCCAGAGGGTGTCTGCGTCTGCGTTTGCAACATACACCTCACATCCGCCGCTTCCGGTGTAGCCGGTGGTGGACAGGATGGCGTCCACCCCAGCCACCTTGAGCTGCCTGAAGGTATAGTATTCCATCCCGAGTATGTCCGTATCGCAAATCTTCTGCATCACCTCCATCGCCTTCGGGCCCTGGATTGCCAGCTGGCTGGTGCTGTCGGAGGCGTTCACAAGGTCGGTGCCCACCTTCATCGAGAACTTTCCGGCAAATGAGCATACGTGCTCCCAGTCCTTGTCGACATTGGCCGCATTGACGGCGAGAAGGTATTTCTCAGTGCTGAAGCAGTAGACAATGAGGTCGTCCACGATGCCGCCCTTTCCGTTGGGGAAGCAGGTGTACTGGGCCTTGCCGGGGAAGAGCGCCGACACGTCGTTGGACGTGATGTACTGCAGAAGGGGAAGCGCGCCGGGGCCGCTGACCCATATCTCACCCATATGGGATACGTCAAATACGCCCACACCTGTGCGGACTGTTTCGTGTTCACGGTTGATACCCTGATATTCGATGGGCATATTGAACCCGGCAAACGGGGCCATCTTCGCTCCGAGAGCGATATGTTTTTGAGTGAAGGCGGTTTCTTTCATATCTGGCATTATTTGTTGTTTCGGTAAACCCAGAGGTCCTGGGGAGACTTGGAGAAAGCTTTGAGAGCGGGAATCTGCCTGCGCGCTGCCTCGGCGGTGTCGAAGCCTCCCACACCCACGATGGTGAACTTGCGTATGGGTATCACCTCCGAAGCGAGCCCCTTTTGGGCAAGCTGCGCCTGCAGTTTGCCCGCGTTTTCTTCTTCCATAAAACTGCCCATCACCACGTAGTAAGGACCGCCTGTGACGGGTATGTCAACGGCAGCGGTGCCGTCGGCAGTCTCCGTGGCCTGCAGCTCACTTTCCACGGCGGAGGGCAAAGTGTCGGCAGGGGCGGCCCCGACCGGCAGAGCCGTTTCCGCAGCCTTGCGTTCGCGTGCGGCCCGGAGGAGTTCGAGATCCGCCGAGGTCGGCTTGTCAAGCGCGGACCTGATGTAGTCACATCCGGTCAGGGCAAGACAGGCGGCGGCTGCGAGGGTAAGGATTATGTTGCTTCTTTTTTTCATCATCACACAAAAATAAGAATAATTTTCGTCTATATTTGCGGTATGAAAAGAATATTAGTCGCTTTGCTCCCTCTGCTGGCCATCACCGGATGCTCGGGCCACGGCGGAGCCATCATACTGGGACTCTCCCAGCCCACCGCGGAGTATGCGGGATATTATTATGCAGTTCAGGAAGGTATGTATGAATCAGCCGGTATAGACCTCAGGATACACAATCTTCCCGGCGTGTCCCCCGTGGATGCTCTTGTTGACGGCAGCGCATCGGTAGTCGTCACCACCATAGCCGACGCGGCCGCCGCCAGGGACCGTGGCGTTGACCTTGTCAACATCTTCCAGAGCGCGCAGGTTTCCGGCCTCACACTCATCTGCAAGGAAGACTTCGACGAGCTGAAGGCCCTTGACGGGACGAAGGTGGCCTACCTCGAGAAAGACCGCACGGAAGGCGTCTGCAAGGCGCTTTCAACCCTCAAGGACATTGACATCGAATGGGTTGCGGTGAACTCCTGCGAAAGTTTCAGCGACTCCATTTTCAGCGCCATAGCCGTGCTGGAGCAGCGCGACTACTACAAAGTCACGCAGGGCGAAGGAGAATATTCCATCTACTCTTTCAGGGGTATGGGATTCGACATCCCCGAGGACGGACTGTACTGCCTTGAAAATTATTACAAGTCCAACAGAAAGGCGTTGAAGGAATTCGCCGCTGTGAGCGCCGACGCGTGGAATGCCGTTGCCGAAGACGAGAGCCTCGGATACATAGCCACGGTCAACCAGCTTCTGGAAAATGACGAAGCCACCCTGAAATACCAGTTCTGGACTCTGCACGAGACCCTGTCCAACCAGATCGACCCCGTCTACAGCCAGCGCACCTTTGTCCTCGATCCTTCGACGATGAAGGCCTCCAGTGACATTCTCAGCAGGGCCGGTGTCATTTCATCGGACGTCAGTCTTCTTCCGTAAAGGCAGACACGATCTTCGACACAAGAGGATGCCGGACGATGTCGTCCCGAGTGAAATTGATGACGCTTATCCCCTTGATGTCCTTCAGCATAGCGGCTCCGCGCAACAGCCCGGAGTCGTTTTTGTTAGGCAGGTCTATCTGAGTGGCATCCCCCGTGACGATGAATTTCGCATCGAAACCCATTCTTGTCAGGAACATCTTAAGCTGGCCCAGCGAGGTGTTCTGAGCCTCGTCCAGTATGACGAAAGCCTTCTCGAGCGTACGGCCTCTCATATATGCCAGGGGTGCTATCTGGATTATCCCCTCCTCCATAAACTGCTGCAGGCGCTTGGGAGGTATCATATCGTGCAGGGCGTCATACAGGGGCTGCAGATAGGGGTCCAGCTTGTCCTTGAGGTCCCCGGGCAGGAATCCGAGCCTCTCTCCGGCCTCCACTGCGGGACGGGTGAGGATGAGCCTCCTGACCTCACGGTTCTTCAGCGCGCGCACTGCAAGGGCGATGGCGGTGTACGTCTTTCCTGTCCCGGCCGGGCCGATGCAGAATATCAGGTCGTTGTCGTAATACTCCTTCACCAGACGCTTCTGATTCGGAGTGCGGGCCCTGACCACCTTGCCCTCATTTCCGTAGCAGATGATGTATTCATCCGCCGAAACGTCTATCCTGCCCTCTTCCGGCGAGGATGGGACCATTTCCTGAGATTCACTCCCCTCGAAGAGCTGATCCACGTCGTAGGTGTTCAGGGACAGTTTTTTCATCCTCTTCTCTATCAGGGCGTTGATCTTGCTTTCGAAGCGGGCCGTGTCGGCCTCGCTCCCCACAAGGGTGATCTCGTTGCCGCGGGCAACCGCCTTAACTTTCGGAAAATATGAACGCAGGAGATTGAAAAGCCTGTTGTTGACTCCATAAATCTCCACCGGATCGATATCCTCAAGAATTATTTTCTTCTCTGTCATTTCAGGTTCTTTTTAAGAAGTTCCCATTCCTGTTTCATCTTGTCGTATTCGGCCCTGTCCCGGAACAGTCCGGGATTGCCTATGAGCCCCCTTATGGGAGCGACGGTGTAGTTGTCCTCCAGCGTGCCGGCACGGGCGCACCAGAGGTACTCCACGTCAGGCTCTATGATTTCCGCCTTCCCGCGGGGAGTGATTACAAGGTTCAGAGTGAACATCATTCCTATCTGCGAATACGGGCGGGTCATATTGGAGAGGAAGTTGCCAAGGGAATAGGCGGTGATGTTGCTGATCCGCCCGGGAGACCTTCCGGAACCTGTGGCGGGGGTATAGCACACCACCGGCTGGACTACGTGGGGATGAGCCCCCACCACCACGTCGGCCCCGCACTCGTAGAAGAGCTTTTCCCAGGACCGCTGGACGGCGTTGTCGGAAAGTTCGTACTCCTCGCCCCAATGGGGCAGAACTATCACGAAATCCGCCTTCCCGCGGGCACGGGAAATCATACTCCTCACCTCTTCGTCCTGCAGCAGAGCCACGTGATAACCCTTCGGGACAGGCAGGCCGTTGGTGCTGTAGGAGAAGTTCACGAACGCCACATTCAACCCGTGTATGCGCACATAGAGAGGCCCGGCCTCCTCACCCGAGCGCCACAGTCCGGTGTGTAACGCGCCCGTCTCCTCGAAGAATGAAAGCGAACTTTCAACTCCTGCCGCGCCACGGTCGCAGATGTGGTTGTTGGCCTGCAGGAACAGGTCGAATCCGCATTTGCAGGCGGCCGCGGGCAGACTTGACGGAGCGCTGAACAGAGGATAGCCGGAATAAGGGGGAGCGCCCACGGGCGATTCCATATTGATGACCGCAAAATCCGCATCGCGCACGCTTCTGCTGACATAGCGGAAGCAGGCGTCGTAGTCGTATGACGAAGGGTCCTTGCGATCGCCGGCCACATAGGCCGCACTGGTCTGCGGGAGGTGTGCCATAAGGTCACCGACAAACAGTATCCTCACCGTGTCGGCGCCGGTCACCTGCGCCGCCGGACGCGCCTGCGGGAAAAGCAGTACGACCGGCAGCGTCACAAGTGCGGCAAGCCTCCGCATAGCTTACCAGATGGTCACACGTTCCTCGACGGGACGCCACATCCTGTCACCTTCCCTTATGCCGAAAGCCTCGAAGAAGGAGTCGAGATTGCGGACGCTGACATTGACGCGGTTGTTGCCGAGCGAATGCACGTCAATCAGAGTGCGGCGCGTGATCTCCTCGTCGGTGATGTTCTGCGCCCATACGGTGGCGTATGCAAGGAAGAAACGCTGCTCTGCGGTGAAGCCGTCGACAGGTTCGGGACGGTTCCCGCCGAAGGAGTTCTGCATTGCGGTGTATGCTATGCGCAGACCGCCGTGGTCGGCTATGTTCTCACCGAGCGTGGCCTCGCCGTTGGCGAATACGCCGGGAAGCACCTCAACCTTGTTGAACTGGTCGACGAGAACGGCCGTGAGATCCTTGAAGGCCTGCGCATCCTCGTCGGTCCACCAGTTGACCATATTCCCGTCCTTGTCGAAGAGGCGGCCCTGGTCGTCGAAGCCGTGGGTCATCTCGTGGCTGATAACCACTCCGATGGCTCCGTAGTTGACTGCATCATCTGCTGCGGGATTGAAGAAAGGCGGCTGAAGTATGCCTGCCGGGAAGCATATCTCGTTGGTAGAGGGGTTGTAGTAGGCATTGACGGTCTGAGGGGTCATATACCATTCCTCACGGTCGACGGGTTTGCCCAGGCGTGAAAGCTGGTCGGCAACCATCCATTTCGATGCCCTTGCCACATTGTCCAGGTAGCTTTCGGCGGGATCTATGTCGAGGGTGGAATAATCCTTCCATTTGTCGGGATAGCCTATCTTCACGGTGAAGGCGGCAAGCTTCTCCTGAGCCTTGGCCTTGGTGGCGTCGCTCATCCATTCGAGACCTTCGATGTGTTCGGAAAGGGCGGCCTGGATGTTGCGCACGATGCCGAGCATACGGTCCTTGTCCTTCGAGGGGAAATACTTCTCCACATAGAGTTTGCCGACAGCCTCACCAAGGATTGCGTTTGCAAGCGAGAGTGAGCGCTTCCATCTGGGTTTCTGCTCCTGTACGCCGGCCATCTGCTTCGAGAAGAAATCGAAGGATGCGGTGTAGAACTCGTCACTGAGCTGCGAGCAGGCGTCCTTGAGCACGTTTGCCTGAAGATAATGCTTCAGTTTGACTATGTCGGTCGAGCCGAGAAGGGCGTTGACCGCGTCGAAGTATGAGGGCTGCTCGAGGATGAGCTTGTCCTGGGGTACGATGCCCATCATTTCGAAATAGGTGTCGAAATTGAAGTTGGGGTATCTTGCGGCAAGGGAGGCGCTGCTCATAGGGTTGTACTGGGCCTGTATGTCACGGCGCTGCACCATTGACCAGAAGGGCACTGCGATGGCCGATTCAACCTCATAGGCGTCTGCGGCGATGGTTGCCGCGTCAGCATAGCCCGCCAGTGTGAATATCTTCTCCAGGAAAGCCCTGTAGCCCTCGCGTATGGCCTGATGCTCGGGAAGGAGATAATAGTCGCGGTTGCCCATTGAAAGTCCGGATTCACCGACATACAGAACATTGACGTTGCTGTCCATCATATCTGAACTTACACCGGCGCTGTAGAGGCTTGAAACGCCTTCCAGAGCGAGGCGGGCGGAAGCCTCGGCGAATGAGCGGAGGTCGGTCACGCTTTCCAGCGCATCGATGCGGGGAAGCACCGGAGCGGCGCCTTCAGCGTTGAGGCGGGCGGAGTCGAGGCCCATTTTGTAGAGGTCGGCTATCTTCTGGTGTTCAGAGCCCTTGGGAGCGTCGGTTGCGGCAAGCGAGACGAAGAGCTCGTTGAGACGCTGCTCGTTGTTCTCGGCCAGAAGGTCGAATGAGCCGTATCTCGAGTATTCCGGCTTCAGGGGGTTGTTGCGCTGCCAGCCGCCCGTGGCGAACCGGTAAAAATCCTCACCGGGAGCGACGGTGGTGTCGAGGTTGGTCAGGTCTATTGCAGGAACCGTCTCCTTCTGAGCGGTCCTGTTGCAGGAAAGGGCGGCCATCACAGCCGTGGAAATCATTATTCCCATCAAGAATGACTTTTTCATATAGGTTTGTTTCAGGTGTTGCAGTGGATTAAAGGCCTTCGGGGAGTTCCATCCGGAGGGTGTCCGCCTCCGGGTCATAGTCCAGAAGCAGGTCCTCGTGAACGGGGACAAGCTTCTCTGTGCCATCAGGGCAGACCACATTCAGACAGGGATTCGACGGAATGTCATAGAATCCGTCCACTACGCCTATCACGGCGCCGCCGGCATCGAGGACCGTGCAGCCGTCAAGGGCCTCGAGGTCGATTCCCTCTTCGTCGAAATCGTCATCGGACGGCTCGTCGACGGTATATATCTCCTTCCCCACAAGCTCCTCGGCGGCGGACATCGTATCCACGTCCTCAAACTTGATCTCCACCTTGGAGCCTCCCCTTCTTGTCATACTTTCAATAAAGAAAGGAACCGGCAGTCCATCGAAATCGATGAAAACCGGTCCCTTGAAGCCAATTTCTTCGGTCATCTGCGAGATGCTTGCCATCACCCCGCCGTCTGTCCCGTAAGATTTCTGGATTCGCGCCTGCATTGGCGTCTTAAGCTTCGGCAGGAGTTTCAGCTTCCTGAGCAGGTGCTTCCTGAGCAGCTGCTTCAGCTTCGGCGGCAGCCCTGGCAGCCTCTTCGGCAGCCTTGCGTGCAGCTTCTTCTTCAGCTTTCTTCTTGGCGATAGCTTCTGCGCGGAAAGTGTTGACCTTTGCCTCCTCGGCTATGGCAGCCTTGTGGGCATCAGCGGACTTCTTGCTTACGGAAGCCTTCTTGTCGCTGGTCTTCTTGTCACGCTCCATCTTCCAGGCAGCCCACTTCTGGTCTGCAACTTCCTGAGTGAAAGCGCCTTTCTCTACACCACCCTGGAGGTGCTTGCGAAGCATGACACCTTCATAGGAGAGGATGCGGCGAGCGGTGGGGCTGGGCTGGGCACCTTTGGTGAGCCAGTAGAGAGCCTTCTCGGAGTTGAGAACGATCGTTGCGGGGTTTGTGTTGGGGTTGTAGATACCGATCTGTTCGATGTAGCGACCGTCACGGGGTGAGCGGCCGTCGGCTACTACGATGTGGAAGAAGGCGTAGCCTTTCTTTCCGTGACGCGATAAGCGGATTTTAACAGCCATAATAGCTAATTTTAAAGTTAATTAATTGAGTTTAACTTCCTTATCTTCTCGAGAAAAGGTCTGCAAATATAAAACTATTTTCGGCAGGTGCAAAATTTTCTGTCAGATGCCGCCTTACCTTGCGGCCTCCTCAGCCCTGATGCCCTCTATTATCTTCTGAAGGTTGGCGATGCGGTTCGCGTCGGAAGGGTGGGTGCTGAGCAGTTCGGGGACTCTGGCGCTCCCGCCCTGCATCATCTTCTCCCAGAGTTTCGGGGCCTGGCTGATGTCATATCCTGCAAGGTACATTATGTAGAGTCCGATCTCGTCGGCCTCATATTCGTGCTTGCGGGAATAAGGCAGCAGGATGCCGTATTGGCCTCCCACGCTGAAGGCCACGTTGAAGATGCCCTGCAGGGATTCGCTCCTTGTCCCTATGACCGCGCTTGCAATGTTGCCCACGGCCTGCAGCGCCGCCTGCTCGCTCATACGTTCGTTGCCGTGGCGGGCGACAGCGTGCGCTATCTCGTGCCCGAGCACAACTGCAAGGAAGTCCGGCGTATCGGCATAGGGAAGAAGGCCCTCATATACCACTATCTTGCCGTTGGGGAGACAGAACGCATTGACCTCCTTCGACTGGACAAGGTTGAACCCCCAGTTCAGGCCGGTAAGGTAACTTTCCTGGCCCTGGCCCTTGAGATATTCGGTAAGGGCTCCGACAAGGCGGCTCCCGACCTCGGTCACCATCTGTGTGCTGACTCTGTTGGTTGACACTGCATTGCTGTCCATAAAGGACTTGTAGGAGTCATCGGCGAGGGAGACTATCTGTGAGTCGTTGTAAAGAAGGAGTCTCTTGCGCCCGGTAAATGCCACGGAACTGCAGGAATAAAGGACAGAGGCGAACGCGACAAGCGTGAAGATTTTAAGCAGAGTCTTTTTCATATGTAAAGTCATAAATCGGGGTTCATTCTCACGAGCCTTATGCCGTGTGAGGCATAGTCCGCAAGGGTTTTCTGCTCCACGATCACCTTCCCCGCGCGCGAGGATGCGTGGATGAAATGCATTTCGCCGTCAACGCTGACGGCCAGCGCGACGTGAGAGACGTCCAGTCCGGAATGCGTGTCCACAAAGGCGATTATGTCGCCGTCGAGTATCGCCCCCTCCCCTGCAATCCGCCTGAGCGTCTGCTGCGGGATGCGGAAGTAAGGGCCTTCCGCTTCAAGCCGCCTCTCAGCCGCACGTATCTCCCCGGTCAGGGCAGGATTGCCTGCGAGCCGGGGGTAAAGGCCGGTATGGTCCGTCATAAAGTGGAATTCCTGACGGAACTCCTCTCCGAAGGCGGACGTGATTTCGCTCATCAGGCAGTTTTCCCCGTTCTGGAGTATCCATTCGGAGGTGTAGTGCAGACGTGAAGCGTATCCGTCCACCACTCCGCCGCGATAGCGCATATTGCGTATGTTGTCGCAGAGAAGTTCGTATGAAGGTTCCAGGCCGCGGCTTGGAGGCGCTTCCCGGGTGATGCCGATTCCCTTGACGGTCAGGGCAAGGCAGGCGGCAAGCTCCACAAAAAGGATGCAGTCCGTACGGTCCAGGAATATCTTCAGGGTCTCCTCCTCCCCCTCGAGAGTCGATCCTTCATAGGGCGTCCCGAGAAAGCAGCGCGCCACTTCCACCATAAGCGAGGGAAGAGGGAGGTCCTTATTCGGTTCAACCTGTAAAAGGACATTTTCGAAGATGGTGCGGTTGGCCGTCTGCTGCTCGTTGCCGGGAGCCGCAGCACGGCAGAAAGGGGCCAGTACAAGCAGGAAAGCCGAAAGCAGGACTGAGGAGGCTTTCATCTCTACTTGAGTCCGAGTTTGACCAGAAGGGCTTCCGGTTCGGGGTCACGGCCGCGGAACCTGCGGTATATCACGTCCTCGGGCTCTATGCTGCCGCGTGAAAGGATGTTGGCGCGGAAACTTTCGGCAACCTCCCTGTTGAAGATGCCCTTCTCCTTGAACAGCGAGAATGCATCGGCCTCAAGCACCTCGGCCCACTTGTAGGAGTAGTACCCGGCGCTGTAGCCTCCGGCGAAAATATGGCTGAACGATTCGGAGAATGCGGTGGTCATATCTGCGGGGAACAGGGCGCTCGAGGCGATGACGTTCTTCTCGAATTCGACAAGGTCGCCCTGCGGCTCGCCCGTCAGTTCATAGAAGGCCATATCCACCTTGCCGAAGTCGAGCTGGCGGATCTGGGAGTAGCCCGCAAGATAGTTCTTCGATGCCACTATCCTGTCTATCAGTTCCTGAGGGATGACCTCGCCGGTCTGATAGTGCTTTGCGAAGGTGGCGAGATATTCGGGCTCGTATGCCCAGTTCTCCATTATCTGTGAAGGGAGTTCGACGAAGTCGCGCGAAACGCCCGTGCCGGTGAGCGAAGGATAGGTGCCTTCAGCAAGTATGCCGTGGAGCGCGTGTCCGAATTCGTGGAGTATGGTCGTCACCTCGTAGAAGGTCAGAAGGGCGGGCCTGTCACCGGTGGGTTTGGTGAAATTGGTGGTGACGGACACGAAAGGTCTCTGCTCCACTCCGCCGATGATGCCTTCCTCGCGGAAGGAGGTCATCCACGCGCCGCCGCGCTTGCTTGCACGGGGGAAGTAGTCCATATAGAGCAGGGCCATAAAGCGTCCCGCCTCATCGGTCACCTCGAAAGCGCGTACGTCGGGATGGAACACGGGTATGTCCTCCCTGAAGGTGAAGTTCAGCCCATAGAGACGGTTTGCCAGGTCGAACACTGCGTTCTCTACGTTTTCAAGCTTGAAGTAGGGCTTGAGAATCTCCTCGTTGAGGGCATACTTCTCGTTCTGGTATTTTTCAGACCAGTAGCTGAAGTCCCACTGCCGTATCCGGCCCTCGAAGCCGTTCGCATTGGCGTATTCCTGCACTTCGGCGACATCCCTGCGGGCTGCGGGTATAGTCTTTTCCATCAGGTCGGCGATGAAGTTGTCCACCGTCTGCGGAGTGCCGGCCATCCTGTCCTCGATTGCATATGCGGCGTAGGTGGGATAGCCCAGAAGGTTGGCCTGCCTTGTGCTGAGAGCGATTATCCTGCGGATGTTCCCGATGTTGTCATATTCGCCCCCTATGCACTTGCTGTTGTACTCGCGCCATATCCTCTCGCGAAGGTCACGCCTTTCGCTGTATTTGAGGAAAGGAGAGTAACTGGGCTGGTCGAGGGTGAACACCCATCCTTCGAGATTCCTGTCCCCGGCCTCCTGGGCAGCCATATTCACCACATATTCGGGCAGGCCGGCAAGGTCGGCGCTGTCGGTCAGGTGGAGTATGTAGGCATTGGTGGCGGCCAGCACGTTCTTGCCGAAGGTCAGTGAAAGGATGGACAGCTCCTCCTCGTTCGCCGCGAACTCGGCCCTGCTTTCCTCGGGAAGGTTGGCTCCGTTGCGGGCGAATGACTTGTAGGTCTCCTCAAGGAGCTTTGCCTGCTCGATATTGAGAGAGAGGGAGTCCTTTGCGCCGTAAACCGCCTTGACGCGCTCGAACAGGGGCCTGTTCATCATCACGTACATCTGGTATTCAGTCATCATAGGCGCGATGTCCTCTGCAATCTGCTGCATTTCGGGGTTGGTGTTGGCCTCGTTGAGATTGTAGAAGATGCCGCTGACATGCGTCAGGGTTCTTCCGGAATATTCCAGGGCCTCGATGGTGTTCTCGAAGGTCGGATCTTCGGCGTTGGCGACTATTGCATCTATATCGGCCTTGGCCCGGGCTATTGCCGCCTCGAATGCGGGTTTGTAGTGTTCGTTCCCGATACGGTCGAAAGCGGGCGCTCCGTAGGGAAGGCTGGATTCTTCAAGGAGAGGGTTTGCTTCATTCATCTTGCAGGAAGTGATTGCGGCAATGACTGCCATTGCCATAAGGACGGTCTTTTTCATCTTGTTGTTCATTACTCGGGAAATTCTCATTTTCCCGTAGCAAAGATAGCAAAAACAACACTCTGCTGTAGCACGATCTGCCTATTTTTGCCAACGGCAATGAATTATTGGTGAAGGAAGCATCCGATCAGAGATTGGCGGTCCTTCTGAGCCGTGTCATTCTTCCGGTCAGACGATTGAGCCTGTAACTGAAACTGTAGCACCTGAATTCCTGCCAGAGCAGACCCATTCTGCCGGAAGATGTGTGCAGGGCGATGTCGAATCCTATCTCGCGCAGGGTGCCCGACGATACGCTCACTATGTCCTCATCCGCAAGCGTCTTGAGTATCCTGTAGTTATGGGACAGCCTGTCGTTGGTGCGCCTCAGATCGGCACGCCGCGTGAATGATTTCCTGTTGTTGAAGGCATTCCTGCAGGCATCACTGCAGAACACCTTGTCGCGGCGCCCCACTACAGGGAATCCGCATTCGGGGCAAGTTTTTTCCATACCCCTAAAATAAGGGCTTTCCCGGCGTTAAGCTACCTCACCGGGGCTGTTTTTTCCTTTTCCGAAAAAAGTTTTTCCTTTTCCGCAAGCCGCCTGCAGTCTTTTGTCAAATGGCGCAGCGTGAGAATCTGTTTTGAAATGATTAACTTCAATAATTAGAAGCTGTTTAAGCAACTTCTTATGTTTCTTTTTCGCATATTTTTCGCTGCTTTTCAGTCACAACGGAACCCCGTTGCTCCTTCAAATCATCAAAAAATCTGCTGAAAAATAACCTATAATTATTTTCGTGAACCATTCCAAAACAGATTCTGAGCATTTTCCACATTTTTCAAGCCCTGAAATTAAACGGATATAAACGTTTGTCTTTCGGCTCGGGCGCAAAGTTGTCTCTTTCTTTGCGAGACCAAACAAAACAAAGCAATTATGGAAAACTTGACAATGAACCGAATCGAGATCAGGGGCCGCATAGGACAGGAGCCCAGGATCACACGTGGGGATATGGGCGCCGTGGCCCGTTTCTCAGTGGCAACAAGTGAAATCTACAAGAACCGTCAGGGAGACCTGAAGGAGGAGACTCTATGGCACAACGTCGTGGCCTGGGAGGGCTCACCGATGGAGAAGATTCCCGAAATCCACAAGGGCAACCTTGTGGAGGTCACAGGCAAACTGCGTCTCAACCGCTACGTCAACTCGGCCGGAGAGGACAGGATCTCCTACGACCTTGTAGCCAGCAGGATTACAGTTTGCGATCCCAACACCGGAGAGGCGCTCAAGCAGTAAGACTATGGGGAAAACATCCGCGGCGGTCGGGCTTACGGGCCTGGCCGCCATTGTCCTCAGTGCCTGCAGCCCTGACAGACCGCCCCTCGAACAGAGGCTTGAGCGTTTCAGCGACGGATTTGACAGCTGGACCTACTACACCGATGATCAAGGAAGGATAAGCCGGGTAAAAAGCGGCACCACCTCAAAGGTATGGGACTTCGACTGGCGCGACTCAGGGATAGACATACGCGGAAGCGACACTTTCGAGCTCGAATTCGGCCCGGAAGGGATGGTGAGTGACCTTACCGACAGCCGGGGCAACCGCTACCGCTATGAATATGACCGCAGGGGGTATATGACATCCGTCCTGAAGAACGGCAACACCGTCGCCTCTATGAAGATGACCGGAGGAAACACGGCGGCCGTTGCCGCCATCACTCAGGACGTCTCCGGCAGGGACAGTTCGATTGCCTTCTGCGACTATCACTACAGAGAGGAGGCAAACTCCTGCGGCATCCACAGCGTGCTCAGCGGACGCTCCGGGATTCCGCGCTGGCTGCTTGAAACAGGCCTTTTCGGCAGGGCGACGGAGCGGCTGCCGGCCGGATACAGGTGGAATGACGACGGCCGCGGGGGTTCGTTCGAATACGTTTTCGACGCCGACGGCAATGTCATACGGCAGGTGATTGCAAAGGATGACGGCAGTCTGCCTGAAACTATGACTTTCGTCTGGAGGCCTTCCTGGCACGAAGCCGGGCGATGACAGTCTGGCTTTCTCCGGAGGACCTTCCTGGCACGAAGCCGGACGATGACAGTCTGGCTTTCTCCGGAGGGCCTTCCTGGCACGAAGCCGGGCGATGACAGTCTGGCTTTCTCCCGAGGACCTTCCTGGCACGAAGCCGGGCGATGACATTCTCAGATCCGCAAAAGGCAGCCGGCCACAAGATAATTTTGGTAAAACAACTTTTTTATCTACATTTGCAGTCCCGATGGCGAGGTAGCTCAGCTGGTCAGAGCGCATGATTCATAATCATGAGGTCGACGGTTCAAGCCCGTCTCTCGCTACCAAAGAGGTCGACTAAAAAGGGTCGGCCTCTTGTTTTATATGGGCGGAGCTCCGCAGCGGCAGCAGTTTGCCCCTGAGCGAACGGAGTTCCGACGAAGGTTGGCTGCCTGAGAGACGGGAAAGCAAAAAACACCTGGCATCGCATATGGCCTCAGAGGCACCTAGGACAAGGGGTGTCGTGCCAGGTGGTGGCAAATTTCGTTCACCTGGCATCGCATCCCCCGCCAGAGCCCCGCAGAACCCACATCCCCGTGTCAGGTGAATTTCGGTTTTGCCCCAGC
The DNA here is from genome assembly GCA_045600965.1 of Bacteroidales bacterium. Lineage (GTDB taxonomy): Bacteria > Bacteroidota > Bacteroidia > Bacteroidales > UBA932 > RGIG6374. Next base: position 36,747 of record JAZRYW010000035.1, read on the forward strand.
CCCCGCAGAAGGACAACCAGACCAGAAACGTTGCGCAGAAGCCCTGCCGGAGCTGAAGATGGGGCTGGAGCTGGGGCCGGAGCCGGGCTGGAAGCCCGGGCAGTTGCCAGGGCCGGAGCCAGACTGAAGATGGGGCCGAAACCAGGCCTTGGGCCAGGGCCGGAGCCCGGAGGCACCCGGAGAAAAAAATCTCAGGCAAAACTCCACGTTTGCTACGATTTCAGTCAAATTCGTAGCAAATCTTCAATATTTTGCCATTCTGCTACGTTTTCAGTTGATTTCGTAGCAAATG
>JAZRYW010000036.1:0-47648 GCA_045600965.1 Bacteroidales bacterium
TCTGCGGAGAGGGCTGGTGCGAAAACTGCAGCTGCACTTCGGTGACAGTCAGCGGAGGCCAGAATGTCGGAGGCCTTGTGGGCCTTGCCGATTTTCATATCAAGAACTGTTCGCTTCTCGGTCAGTCAACGGTTTCCGGCAGCAGAAATAACGTTGGCGGCATAGTGGGATACATCGGTTCAAGCAGAGTCGATTCCTGCCTTGTGAGAGGAGGCATTCTGATAAAGAGTGAAGGGCAATACACCGGCGGCATTGCCGGCAGGGCCGACAGCGGAGTCTCCGTATGCGGAGTGGAGGCGACGGTCAGGGGTGACAGGATCTATACCGGCGGCGTTGTGGGCAAAGGCTCCTGCTCCCAAAGCTATTGCTATGGCGATGTCACCGGATCGGATAATGTCGGCGGCGTTGCGGGCATCTTGAGCGAATCAGGACAGTGCGCGGATTGCTATCATATAGGCTCAGTGACCGGCGCAAAAGGGGCGTATCTCGTAGGAGGCATTTCAGGTGACGGCACTGCGGGTAAGATAAGCCGCTGCTACTCCTGCGGCACCGTTTCCAGCGGCTATGGAATAAGCTGCCTGCTTGACGGGGATTGCACCGGGACCAATCTCACTTCCGAGAGCCGGCTCTCGCCGGATTACGCCCCTGAGGATTACTGCAACTGCGGTCCGTCCAAAACATTCCTATCCAAGATTTCGGTCCTTCAAGGCGAAGAAAACAACTATGCCGAAGCCTGCTGGCCCAACCTCAACATCGGCGGGGAAGACCCCAAATGCCCTCTGCTGGCGTGGCAGTACGATTTCGGCGGCAGCATTGCTATCCCGGGCTTCAATGACGTAACGTGGTAAGACCTTGCGTCAACGGATTGCCTCCGGGCGGCAGAAAATATATGAGTCCGGGAAACGATTCAACTTTGTAAGATGCTGAAAAACCGTATGGTTGAGTATTCAGAATCCCGGTCGAAAAAGTTGTAAAAACTTGAAAAAAAAGTGCAAAAAAACTTTGTATTATGAAAATAATGCGTACCTTTGCAGTCCCACTTTTAGGGCAAACTGTGTCCAAGTGGCTGATAATTAAGAGTTTAGAAATTTTTTAAGCTATAAAGAAATGTTACAACCTAAAAAAACAAAGTTCAGAAGGCAACAGAAAGGACGTATGAAAGGCAATGCCCAGAGGGGTGCCCAGCTTGCGTTCGGTTCCTTCGGTATCAAGACTCTCGAGAGCTGCTGGCTTACCGGACAGCAGATCGAGGCTGCACGTCAGGCAGTAGTACGTTATATGAAGCGTGAAGGTCAGATCTGGATCCGCATATTCCCCGATAAGCCTTACACCAAGAAGCCTGCTGAAGTACGTATGGGTAAAGGTAAAGGTAACCCCGAAGGTTTCGTTTGCCCCATCACTCCCGGCCGTATGCTCATCGAGGCTGACGGCGTTCCCTTGGAAGTGGCCAAGGAGGCCCTCCGTCTCGGCGCTCAGAAACTCCCTATCTCCACGAAGTTCGTCGTAAGAAGGGATTATGTTGAATCACTTTAATTTAATGCAGAGATGAAAGCACAGGAAATTCGTGAAATGTCAATAGCGGACCTCCGCGAGCGTATCGAATCGGAAAAGGCGAATCTCGTCTCAATGAAGGTCAATCACGCTATCTCTCCATTAGAGGATACTTCCAGAATTAAAAAAGCAAAAGCCGATATCGCACGTATGATGACTATCCTGGCTATGCGTGAAAAAGAAAATAAATAAGGAGCACGACAATGGAAAGAAATCTTCGTAAAGAAAGAATCGGTGTAGTCCTGAGCAACAAGATGGACAAGTCTATCGTAGTTGCCGTCAAGACAAAAGAGAAACACCCTATTTACGGCAAGTTTGTCAACAAGACCACCAAATTTGTCGCTCACGATGAAAAGAACGAATGCAGCGAAGGTGATACCGTCCGCATTATGGAGACCCGTCCGTTGAGCAAGACAAAACGTTGGAGATTAGTAGAAATCGTTGAAAAAGTTAAGTAACAATGATACAGCAAGAATCAAGATTATCAGTTGCTGACAACAGCGGTGCGAAGGAAGTCCTCTGCATCCGCGTACTCGGTGGCACCCGCCGTCACTATGCAGGCGTAGGTGACAAGATAGTTGTCGCAGTCAAGAGTGCCATCCCTGGCGGTGAAGCCAAGAAGGGTACAGTGTCAAAGGCCGTAGTGGTCCGCACAAAGAAGGAAATCCGCCGTCCCGACGGTTCATACATTCGTTTCGACGACAATGCGTGCGTTCTGTTGAACAATCAGGGTGAAGTGCGCGGTACACGTATCTTCGGCCCCGTTGCACGTGAACTTCGTGAGAATTTTATGAAAATCGTCTCCCTCGCACCTGAGGTACTTTAATATAGGAGATCAGACAATGAACAGGAAATTACACATAAAGAAGGGCGATATGGTCTATGTGAACGCCGGGAACGACAAGGGCAAGACCGGTAAGGTTCTCGAAGTCCTCGTTGACAAGGAGCGCGCCATCGTAGAAGGTGTGAATATGGTAAGCAAGCACACCAAACCCAACGCTCAGCACCCTCAGGGCGGCATCATCAAACAGGAAGCCGGCATCCACATCTCGAATCTTCAGGTAGTCGACCCTCAGAAGGGCGTTGCCACGAGAATCGGACGCCGTCTCAATGACAAAGGCAAATTAGTTCGTTACGCTAAAAAATCAGGAGAGGAGATCAAATAATGGCAAAGGAAAAGAATCAGGCCCCCAAAGGACAAGCCAAACTCCCTGCAGGTTTCGTACCTGCCCTTCAGAAGAAGTACAAGGAAGAAATCGTCGCCAAGTTGATGAAAGAATTCAACTACAAGACCGTTATGCAGGTTCCCAAGCTTGAGAAGATTACCATCAATCAGGGCGTGGGTCACGCAACCCAGGACAAGAAGCTCGTTGAGGTCGCTCAGCAGGAACTTACTCAGATCACCGGTCAGAAGGCTGTCATCACCACCTCCCGCAAGGATATCTCCAACTTCAAGCTGCGCCGCGGTATGCCCATCGGTACGAAGGTCACCCTCCGCTCAGCCAAGATGTATGAATTCCTTGAAAGGCTGATATGCATCACTCTCCCCCGCATCCGTGATTTCAACGGTATTGCAGAGAACTTCGACGGCCGTGGCAACTATACCCTCGGCATCAAGGAGCAGATAATATTCCCCGAAATCGATATCGAGAAGATAACCAAGATAATGGGTCTCGAAATCACATTCGTCACAACTGCTTCCAGGGACGAAGAGGCTTACGCCCTTCTCCGCGAATTCGGATTACCTTTCAAAAACATAAAGAAATAACAGGTATGGCAAAAGAATCAATGAAAGCCCGCGAAGTGAAACGCGCGAAAATGGTTGCCAAGTATGCAGAAAAGCGCAAGGCTTTGAAGGAAGCCGGCGACTGGGCCGCTCTTGACAAACTCCCCAAGAACTCTTCAGCTGTCAGACTGCACAACCGCTGCTCCCTGACCGGAAGACCCAAAGGATATATGCGCGCATTCGGCATCAGCCGTATTCAGTTCCGTGAAATGGCCAGCAACGGCCTTCTCCCGGGTGTAAGAAAGGCAAGCTGGTAGCATATTGACCACACTTATATTTATTAACCGTTGGATATCGGGCGCCGGAAGGCGTTGATCCATTAAAAAAACAAGCAAAATGACTGATCCAATTGCAGATTATCTGACCAGAATCCGTAATGCGTACCTCGCAGGTCACAAGACCGTCGAAGTTCCCGCATCGAAGATGAAAGTCGAGATGACCCGTATCCTTCACGAGAAGGGTTACATCCTGGCGTGGAAGGTTGTCGAAGGCACACCTTGCAACACCATCAAAATGGCTTTGAAGTATCATCCCGAAACCAGGAAAGCCGCTATCAAGAAACTCATCCGCGTCAGCACACCCGGTTTGAGGCAGTACACCAATGTGGAAAGGATGCCCAAGGTCCTCAACGGCCTCGGAATCGCCATCATCTCCACATCCAAGGGCATCATCACCGACAAGGAGGCGAAGGACCTCAACGTCGGCGGCGAAGTACTGTGTTACATCTACTAGTACAAATTAAATCAAAAGAAAATGTCAAGAATAGGAAAACTCCCTGTAAACCTTCCGGCCGGCGTGACCTGCACTGTCGACTCTGAAAATGTAGTGAAGGTTAAAGGACCTCACGGCGAGATGACACAGAAGGTGGATCCCGAGATCACCGTCACCGTCGAGGGCAATGTCGTGACTGTTTCACGTCCTACCGATTCTCCCCGTCACCGTTCGATGCACGGTCTGTACCGCGCGCTGATCAACAATATGGTTGTCGGTGTTTCGGAGATGTTCACCATCAGGCAGGAGCTTGTCGGTGTCGGTTACCGCGTTGAAGCCAATGGTCAGATCCTCACGTTCAACCTGGGTTATTCACACGAAATCCAGTTCCAGCTTCCCGCTGAAGTCAAGGCTGAAGCGGAGCCTGTAAAGAAAGGTATGAATCCAGTCCTCGTTCTCAAGAGCTGCGACAAGCAGCTTGTCGGACTCGTTGCCGCAAAGGTGCGCTCACTGCGTAAGCCTGAACCTTACAAGGGCAAGGGTATCAAGTTCGTCGGAGAACAGGTACGTCGCAAAGCCGGTAAGTCGGCCAGCGCTAAATAATAGGAGGTAAAGCTATGGCATTGAGCAAATCAGAAAGAAGACAAAGAATACACTACCGCATCCGCAAGGTCGTCAACGGCACAGCCGAAAGGCCCAGAATGGTAGTCTTCAGAAGCAACAGGCAGATATACGTACAGTTCGTTGACGATGTAAAGGGAGTCACCCTGGCTTCTGCATCCTCACTCGACAAGGCCCTCGTGGAAAGCTGCAAGGGCAAACCCGGTGTCGAAGTTGCTAAAATCGTCGGCAAGGCAGCCGCAGAGGCCGCTGCAGCCAAGGGTATCACCACCGTGTCCTTCGACCGCGCCGGATACCTCTATCACGGAAGAGTTAAAAGTTTGGCAGACGCAGCTCGCGAGGGCGGTCTTAATTTCTAAAGATTATGGCAAACGATAATGTTAAAAAGGTAAAGACTACCGATCTCGAACTCAAGGACAGACTGGTAGCAGTCCAGAGAGTAACCAAGGTTACAAAGGGTGGCCGTCACTTCAGTTTCGCTGCCATCGTCGTAGTTGGTGATGAACAGGGCGTAGTTGGCTATGGTCTTGGAAAAGCCAACGAAGTCACCACCGCCATCTCCAAGGGTATTGAAGATGCGAAGAAGAATCTCATCAAGGTGCCCCTTAACAAGAGAACAATTCCCCACGAACAGGAAGCCAAGTTCGGCGGCGCACGCGTGTTTATGAAGCCCGCAGCTCCCGGTACCGGTGTAAAGGCCGGTGGTGCAATGCGTGCCGTGCTTGAATCTGTCGGCGTAAAGGACGTGCTTGCAAAGTCCAAGGGCTCTTCCAACCCTCACAACCTTGTGAAGGCTACTGTAATGGCTCTCGGTGAACTTCGCGACGCCTACACCGTCGCAGGTCTTCGCGGCATCCCTATGAGCAGAGTGTTTAACGGATAAGGAGACAGGATTATGGCAAAAGTAAAGATTACACAAGTCATCAGCAAGAATGGTTCAACCAGGCGTCAGCAGGAGAATCTCCGTTCGCTCGGTATCCATCATCTGAATCAGACCGTAGAAGTGGAGCTTACTAGCGTAACTGCCGGTATGATCGAAAAAGTTCGTCACCTTGTCAAAGTAGAGGAAATCTAATAAAGGAGGATTAATGATGAAATTGAATAACTTAACTCCAGCAGCAGGCTCCAAGGGCAGAGAAAAACGCATCGGACGCGGTGAAGGTTCAGGCCACGGCGGAACGTCAACCCGCGGCAGCAAGGGTGCTCAGGCACGCGCCGGCTACCATCGCAAGATAGGATTCGAAGGCGGCCAGATGCCTATTCAGCGCCGTATGCCCAAATACGGTTTCAACAATCCCAACCGTGTTGAATACAAGGCCATCAATGTTTCAATGCTTCAGTCATTGAGCGAAAAGTATAATGTTTCTGTCATTGACGTGGATGTTCTCCGTCAGGCAGGCCTTGCAGGCAAGAACGACCTGGTGAAGATTCTCGGCAACGGCGAACTCACCGCAAAGATCGATGTTGCGGCAAACGCATTCTCACAGACAGCAAAATCGAAGATCGAGGCATTGGGTGGCACTGTTAACATCATCTAATAAGGCAGCCTTATGAAAAGACTCATTCAGACAATCAAGAACATCTTCAGGATCGAAGACCTCCGCAAGAGGATAGTGTATACTTTCCTCCTCATCCTGGTCTATCGCCTTGGAAGTTTCATAGTCCTCCCGGGCATTGACGCGGCTCAGCTCGCAGCCCTCCAGAACCAGGCTTCCGACGGTCTGCTCGGTCTGTTGAACATGTTCTCAGGCGGTGCATTCGGAAATGCATCGATCTTTGCATTGGGTGTGATGCCTTATATCTCCGCATCCATCGTAGTCCAGCTTCTGGGCTTGATTCTCCCTTATTTCCAGCGTATGCAGCGCGAAGGTGAGAGTGGACGCAGGAAGATGAACCAATGGACCCGTTACCTCACCATAGCCATCCTGGCATTCCAGGGACCGGCCTACATCGCAAACCTTCACAGCCAGCTTCCCGAAAGCGCATTCATTTTCGGAAATCTCTCGAACGCTGTATATGGCTTCATCGCGACTGTAATCCTGGTGGGTGGAACGATGTTCGTTATGTGGCTGGGTGAACGCATTACCGATCGCGGCTTAGGCAATGGTATCTCCCTGATCATTATGATTGGTATTGTTGCACGTTTCCCGATGGCTCTCATAGCCGAAATCGGAGAAAAGTGGCAGGCAGCTACCGGTGGGCCCCTTATGCTCATCGTCGAGTTCGTCATCCTCTTCTTCGTGTTCGTGGCTACCATCGCGCTTGTACAGGGTACACGCAAGGTTCCCGTACAGTACGCCAAGAGAATCGTCGGTAACAAGCAGTACGGCGGCGTAAGGCAGTTCATCCCCTTGAAGATAAACGCGGCTGGCGTTATGCCTATTATCTTCGCACAGGCTCTTATGATGTTCCCTCTTATGCTCACCCGTTTCAACACCGAAGCTGCCAAAGGCTTCGCTGCAGCTATGAGCAACTACACCGGCTTCTGGTACAATTTCGTTTTCTTCATCCTCGTGGTCATCTTCACCTACTTCTACACCGCAGTAACCGTGAACCCCACTATGATGGCTGAGGAGATGAAGAAGAACGGCGGTTTCATCCCCGGTGTGAAACCCGGCAAGAAGACCGCCGAAGAGTTGGATAGAATTATGTCACGCATTACATTGCCCGGTTCCATCGCGCTTGCCATCGTGGCCATCCTTCCTGCAATCGCAAGGCTCTGCGGAGTCAACAACCAGTTCGCCTCATTCTACGGCGGTACTTCCCTGTTGATCCTCGTGGGTGTTATCCTTGACACTATGCAGCAGATCGATTCCCACCTGCAGATGCGCCACTACGACGGTCTGATGAAGACCGGCCGTATCACCGGACGCAGTGGAATGTAATTTCTTTGAGTTCATTGAAATGATAAGAGTCAAAACCGAGGAAGAGATAGACCTTCTCAAAGAGAACGGGATATTGGTCTCCAAAACCCTCGCAGAAGTCGGCAGGCACATCGTCCCCGGTGTCACCACCAGGGAGCTTGACCGGATAGCCGGGGAGTTTATACGGGACAACGGCGCAGAGCCGGGATTCCTTGGTTACGGCGGTTTTCCGTACACTCTTTGCATATCGGTCAACGACGTCGTGGTGCACGGCTTCCCTTCAGACTATGCCTTGAAGGAAGGTGACCTTGTATCACTCGACTGCGGGACCGTATATAAGGGATACAATGGTGACTCGGCTTACACTTTCCCGGTGGGAGAGGTGAGCCCTGAAGATGCGATGCTTCTGAAAGTCACCAGGGAATCCCTCTTCAAAGGGTTGGAAGCAGCGGTCAACGGTGGAAGAATCGGAGACATTGGCTACGCCGTCCAGCAATATGTGGAAGGCTTCGGTTTCTCCGTCGTCCGGGAAATGGTGGGACACGGCATCGGGAAGAATCTTCACGAGAGCCCTGAAGTGCCCAACTACGGACGCAGGGGACACGGAGTCAAGCTGCAGGCAGGTATGACCATTTGCATCGAGCCGATGATATGCGCGGGCGAACGTTACGTTTACCTCGATGACAACGGCTGGAGCATACATACCGAGGACGGAAAGAACGCTGCTCACTTCGAGCTGATGGCAGCCGTCAGCAAGAGTGGGATGCCGGAACTCCTGTCAACATTTGATTTCATAGAAAACAAACGTTAGAGACACAAACAAACTTATTTATGCCTAAACAGACATCAATCGAAAAGGACGGAACAATTGTCGAAGCGCTCTCGAACGCGATGTTCAGGGTGGAACTCGACAACGGACACGTTGTGATTGCACACATCTCCGGCAAACTGAGATTGCATTACATCAAGATCTTACCCGGAGACAAGGTAAGGGTTGAAATGTCTCCATATGATTTATCAAAAGGAAGAATTTCTTTCAGATACAAATAAAAACTTACACAAATGAAAGTAAAAACATCCATCAAGAAGCGTAGTGAAGATTGCAAGATAGTAAAGCGCAAAGGCCGCTTGTATGTCATCTGCAAAAAGAACCCCAAGTTCAAGATGCGCCAGGGATAATTTTTTAGTTTGTAATAATTATTAAAAAATAAAAAATAGAATATGGCACGTATAGCCGGTGTTGATTTACCCAACAACAAACGCGGAGAGATAGGCCTGACCTATATCTTCGGCATCGGTCGCAGTTCAGCCAAGAAGATCCTCACCGATCTCGGAATAGATCTTGACACCAAGGTCAAGGACTGGAACGACGACCAGATTGCAGCAATCCGTACAAAGATTGCAAACGAATTCAAGATTGAAGGAGAACTCCGTTCGTCCGTTCAGATGAACATCAAGCGCCTTATGGACGTAGGTTGCTACAGGGGCATCCGTCACCGTATCGGTCTTCCCGTACGCGGACAGAGCACCAAGAACAACGCACGTACCCGCAAGGGCCGCAAGAAAACTGTTGCCAACAAGAAAAAAGCAACCAAATAGTAGGAGACTGAAATTATGGCAAAGAAAGTTACACCAAGCAAAAAGAGAGTTGTCAAGGTTGACGCCTACGGTGAAGCGCACATTTCATCGACGTTCAATAACTGCATCGTTACTCTTACAAACTCGACAGGTCAGGTTATCAGCTGGTCTTCTGCAGGTAAGATGGGCTTCAGGGGTTCCAAGAAGAACACTCCCTATGCAGCTCAGGTCGCAGCACAGGATTGCGCAAAGGTCGCTTACGACCTCGGTCTGCGCAAGATCAAGGCATATGTCAAGGGTCCCGGCCAGGGCCGCGAATCAGCTATCCGCACCCTCCACGGTGCAGGCATCGAAGTGACCGAGATCATCGACGTCACTCCGCTTCCTCACAATGGCTGCCGCCCCAAGGGCCGTCGTAGAGTTTAATTAACATTAAAGATTTGTTATTATGGCAAGATATACAGGACCTAAAAGCAAAATAGCACGTAAATTCGGTGAACCGATTTTCGGACCGGACAAGTATCTTGATAAGAGGAATTATCCTCCGGGACAGCACGGCCTGGCCCGCAAGCGCAAGAAAGTATCCGAGTATGGCACACAGCTCCTCGAGAAGCAGAAGGTTAAATATACATACGGTGTCCTTGAACGTCAGTTCAGAAACCTCTATGCCGAAGCTGCAAGGGAGAAGGGCCAGACCGGTGAGAACCTCATCATCCTCCTCGAGAGCCGTCTTGACAACCTCGTCTACAGGATGGGTATCGCTCCCACCAGAGCAGCGGCCCGCCAGCTCGTATCACACTGCCACATCACCCGCAACGGTGAAGTCTGCAACATCCCCTCAACCATCGTCAAGCCCGGTGAAACTGTCGGCGTACGCGAAAGGTCAAAGAGTCTGGAAGTTGTTCAGGACAGCCTTGCAAGAGGTGGCGCGAAGTGCTCCTGGATTGAATGGAATGCGGAATCAGTATCCGGCAAGCTTATCACAAAGCCTGTAAGAGCTGAAATCCCCGAGACCATCAACGAACAGCTTATCGTCGAATTGTACTCCAAGTAAAATCCTTGCTTTTAGCATAACACTAATAAAAAAACTAAACTTATATGGCAATTTTAGCATTTCAGAAACCGGATAAAGTGGTGATGCTTGACGCTACTGATACTTTCGGCCGCTTTGAGTTCCGCCCCCTGGAACCTGACTACGGTATCACTATCGGCAACGCACTGCGTCGTATCCTGCTCTCTTCTCTGGAAGGTTACGCCATCACCTCAATCAAGATCGAGGGTGTCGACCACGAGTTCGACAGCATCCCCGGTGTCATTGAGAACGTGGTTGACATCGTCCTGAACTTAAAGCAGGTTCGCTTCAAGAGAATGATTGAAGATGAGGAGAGTGAGAAAGCAACCGTTATTGTTAGTGGAAAGCAAGAATTTACTGCTGAAGACATCTCAAAGAGCCTGTCAAACTTCAAGGTGCTCAACCCTGAACTTCATATCTGCACAATGGAGCCGTCCGTAAAGATCGAGCTCACACTCACCATCGGCAAAGGCCGCGGTTATGTGCCCGCAGAGGAGAACAAGGATCCCAACGCACCTTTCGGTACTATAGCGATAGACTCCATATTCACACCTATCAAGAACGTCAAGTATGCCGTTGACCAGTGGCGCGTCGAACAGAAGACCGACTACGAGAAGCTTGATATAGAGATTACAACCGACGGCTCCATCGCTCCCAAGGAAGCGCTCAAGGAAGCCGCCAAGATCCTTATCCAGCATTTTATGCTCTTCTCCGACGAAAAGATCTCCCTTGAGGCACCCGTTGAGGTTGAAAGCAAGGAACTTGACGAGGAATCGCTCCGTATGCGTCACCTCCTGTTGACCAAGCTTTCGGATATGGAACTCTCAGTGAGGGCTCTGAACTGCCTGAAGGCTGCCAACATCGAGACTTTCGCAGACCTCGTTTCACACCAGAGAGGCGAACTGATGAAGTTCCGCAACTTCGGCAAGAAGTCGCTCAACGAGATTGATATGCTCGTAGACCGCCTGAAACTTACGTTCGGGATGGATGTAACCAAGTATAACATTGAAGTAAAGAAAGAACAGTAATAGTATGAGACACAATAAGGCTATCAATCATCTGGGAAGACAGAGCGGCCACCGCAAGGCTTTGCTTGCCAATATGGCAGTTTCGCTGATTATGAACAAGCGCATCGAAACCACCGTTGCAAAGGCAAAGGCTCTGAGAACTTATGTTGAACCTCTCATCACCAAGTCGAAGGACGACACTACGGCCAACCGCCGTGTCGTTTTCAGCTACCTCAAGCAGAAGGAAGCCGTTACCGAACTCTTCCGCAACATCGCTCCCAAGGTGGCAGACCGTCCGGGTGGATACACCCGCATCGTGAAGACAGGTTTCCGCGTAGGTGACGCCGCCGATATGGCAATTATGGAACTGGTCGACTTCAACGAAGCAGCTCTCGCAGCAGCTCCTCAGGAAGAGAAGAAGACCACAACCCGCCGCAGCCGTAAGAAAGCCGCTCCCGCAGCTGAACCTGCAGCCGAAACAGCCGCTCCCGCAGCTGAATAAGGCATTCCCGATTATGAAAAAGGCGTCCTGTGGGGCGCCTTTTTTCGTTATGGCAATTAATTTGTATATTGTGATGGAAAACAGACGATTATGAAACGGTTTATAATTTTTCTGACAATGATGTTGACAGCATTCTCACCCAAGGCCTCCTCTCAGGAGACTTTTGATGCTCTTTGGGCTGATTTTGAAACCGCTCGGCGCGAAGGACGGCCACGCACGCAGGAGGAGATACTTGGCAGGATTGTGGACAAGGCCCGAACTGAAGGCATCTGGCAGGAGGAGATAAATGCCCTGCAGCGCCTTGTGCCCGTAGTCGCTCAATACAACTGGAAGGACATAGAGCAGGCCGTGGAGCGTTTCGCATCGATGGAGGAAGATTTCAAGACTCCTGTTTCCAGCGCAATACACACTCTGGCCCTGCTCGGGCAGATGTCATCGTACAGATACAATATCGCCGGCTGTGACCAGGCCATACGCTCGCGTCTGGAAACGCTCTACGGCAAGCTGCCTGCCTATTCGTCCATAGCGGTGGACAGCTCGGAGCTCGCCTCCCTTCGTGACGCGGACAGGATTCTTCCGTACAGATGGAAATCCTTCGTGCCGGCCGCCAATCTTGCGGAACTGGTGTGCAGGTGCATCGACGCCCTGTGCGGCGACAGATACTACAACCGCGACTATCCCCTTCGGGAGGAATTCTCGGTGGCGCTGGCATCCGCCGTCAGGGGCTTGCCGGACAATACGATAGTAGCGCAATGCCTTGCCGCCGAAGGTATGCGGAATACCGCTCTGGGCTCTTCAGGCCGGACGATATCGATTCTTGACGGCCTGATAGCGCGCTATCCGGAAGAACGCGCGGCGGTCATCCCAAAGGCCCTGCGTCTGGAGCTGCTGCAGGACATCGCTCTCTCGACGCAGGACGACGACGTGCGCTCCACAAACCTTTCGATGGTGTCGTCCTCTGCGGAAGAGCTCCTTTCGGCGGAGCTGCCCGATGATTTGAGATCCGCCCTGGAGTCCATACTGACCGCAAACGACAGCCAGGAGTGCGCCATATCGTCGGCCACGCCCGTATATCCTTCATCTGCAGTGCCTATCACCATAAGGCACAAAAATCTTTCCCGCTTCCATACGGACATATTCCGCATCAGGGACGGCTATCAGTTCTCCTTCGGAGACAATGCCGATGTGAAGGAAGAGGAGATACTGCGCTTCGCTTCGCCATACAGTTCTTTCGACACCACGCTTGACTCCCGCTACGGCATCGGGGAGAATGACACTTTGACAGCCGATATCGGTCGCGCCGGAAGGTATCTTGTGCGTGTCACCCCCGGTGACAGGCCCTTGGGTCATAGCCGGCCTGTTGTCGTGGAAATGCTCCAGCTCACGGTCAGCACAGTCGCCGTGGCGGGAAGAAGCCGTCAGGGCTCGGCGGAGCTCTATCCGGTTGACCTTCTCAGCGGAAAGCCTCTCAAAAGCGGCAGAGTCTCCCTGGTAAACGGGAAAAGGGCCTCAGGCTCTGCCCACTTCGAGGAAATCACCGCATCACTGACTGAAAGACTCTCATTCGACGGCTTCACAAAGTCATCAGTCCGCAGCGGCGACCGTTACGGCCAGCTGAGGGTGGAGAACGGAGCTGACATATATTCACCGGCCCTGAACATCTATATTGAGCAGCCTTCGAAATCCGGTTCGTCAGAAACCCGTGGCGCCGTAATCCATACCGACCGCAAGCTTTACAAGCCGTCGGATACGGTCAGGTTCAAATACATCGAATACAGGGCGGACCATAAGGAGGGTAAGGCCGTACCGGGTTCGCACGTGACGTTGAACCTCTACGCCCCCGGCGAATCGAAAGCCATTTCCACACTCAGTCTGGTTACAAACCGGTTCGGTTCGGCGTCGGGCGAATTCGTAATCCCGGAGGGATATATGAACGGCTGGTATTCCATCGGAAGCCGTAATCCCGAAGCATACGCCGAATTCCGCGTGGAGGAGTACAACCGCCCCTCATTCACTGTCGACCTTGATCCCGTGCAGGGAATATACTCCTTCGGCGACAGCGTCCGTGTGACCGGTATGCTGAAGAGTTATGCCGGCTATGGAATCTCCGACGGCAGCATCAGTTACCGCATCTGGATCAATTCTGAACCCCTCTACCGCACATACATCCGTTTCGACCGTGAGATGATTGCTCAAGGCGTGGTTTCCAGCGGGCCGGACGGACGCTTCAGCATACCTTTCGAGGCTGCGGCGCCCCGCGGCGTGAACTCCAATATGCGCTGTGCCTCCTATTCGGTTGAAATGACCTGCACAGATCCGCAGGGCGAAACTCACGAGGCCTCGCTCCGCCTGCTCTCCGGTGACATCCCTCTGCTGCTTTCTGCGGATATCCCATCCGACAACATTTTCAATGGGCAGCCCGTCATCGACAGGACAAAGGACGGAGGATTGTCGTTCACGGTGACCAATCTCGCCGGGGAGCCTTGTCCCACAGAGGGCTTCTGGGAACTCAAACTCCCGGGAAAGACCGTCAGGAAAGGGACTTTCGACAGACAGGGCCTGTCCACCCTGAAATGGAAGGACCTGCAGTCGGGCTCCTATGAACTCACATACAGCGTCGAATATGAAGGGAAGACGATAAGCGGGTCCGACAAATTCATAGCCTTCAGCCCGGATGACAGGCATTCCCCCGCAGAGGGCGAACTGTTCTACTGCACCATCGCCGATGAGAATGCCATCGACTTCGTCATAGGAACCACAGAAAAGGACCTCTGGCTCGAATGCGAGCTCTTCACGGGGGATACCCGTCTGTGGCGCTCCGCCGTACACCTCCAGAACGGTATGAAACACATAACTCTGCCTTATCCCGACAAATATGACGATGCGGTGTACCTCTCCGCCTTCGCCATACGCGACGGCAGGCAGTATGAAGCCGGTCACGAGTTCCGCCGCGTGCGGGACCATTCTCTCCCTCTGACCATAGAATCCTTCCGTGACCGCACCTCTCCCCTCAGCAATGAGACTTTCACCATCCATACTGCACCGGACGTGGAGGCGATGGTCTCCGTTTTCGACATCACCACCGACCGTCTCGGCTCCAATTCCTTCAACTTCCAGCCTTTCCGGAACTTCTATGCGGGACATAGCCGCATATACACCAACATATCCGATGGCCCTCGCCGCGGATATCTGACCAAATCCGTGTCAACCGCAGTGATGGCGGCCAACTATATGGCTGTCCCGGATGGCGTGGCCTATGCTGAAGATGAGGCCCTGGCATTGGAAGCGCCACAGACTGAGGCCGCTTCCGGAGCCGTGCAGGAGGCTGTCCTGCGAAGTGATTTTGCAGAGAGCCTTGCCTTCCTTGCACAGCTGCAGAGCGGATCCGACGGCCGGATCGAAGTGAATTTCAAGACTTCTGACGCCCTTTCAACCTACAGGGTGCTGATGCTCCTGCACGACAGGTCGCTCAACCATTCCACTGCAGAGCGGGCCCTTGTCGTCAGCAAGAGTCTGATGGTCAGCCCCAACCTTCCGCAGTTCCTGCGGGAGGGCGACCGTATCATCCTCAAGAGCAAGGTGGTGAACCTTTCCGAAAAAGCGGTGGAGGGGGATGCCTCGATAAGTTTCTTCAATGGCGCGGACACCGGGCCGCTGGATATGGATTTGCGCAGCGTGCATCTCAAGCTTGAAGCGGGAGGGCAGGGGGAGGCCTCGTGGGAGGTCGTCGCCCCGGAAGGCGTTTCCCTGCTTGGCGTGAGGATAATGTTCACAAGCCCCGACGGCAGCGACGGGGAACTGAACCTTATACCGGTGGTTCCCGCCCGCACGCTGATGACCGATGCGGTGAGCGTGATTATGGACGGCAAGGGACGCTACAGCGTTGACCTTTCGAAGATGATCCAGAAGAAGGATGTTTCCGACGGTACACTGATATTTGAGGTGAGCACACCTATGACCGCCGTGCTCGAGGCTCTTCCGAGCGCATCAAAGGTCCGCAGCTCCAACCTCATCGACTACCTTTCCGCCCTTTATGTCACTCAGGTGGGCTCTTATCTGGTCGAAAAATATCCCGACGTGCGCCGTGTGGCTGAAAGGCTCGCTGCAGAAGGCCCCGCTGCTAATCCCCTTGAAATGAACAGCCGCATTACAGGAGTCCTGCTCAGCGAGACTCCGTGGGCGTACAGGCCCGCCCTGGACCTCCGGCGCGCCGAATGTCTGTCCGACATACTTGACAGTGACCGTGCGGAGCGTCTGAGCGCTTCCTACCGCCGTCAGATTGCCAAGTTCCAGATGGCCGACGGCGGATTTGCGTGGTATTCCGGTATGGAATCCTCCCTGCAGCTTACCATGTTCCTTCTTGAACATTATGCGAGGCTTTCAAGGGACTGCGGCTATGAGCCTTCGAAGGCGGAGAAGGATATGCTCGGCAAGGCTCTTGACTACCTCGACTCGCAGCTCAAGGCTATGTATGACTCCTACCTCGAGAACTGCCGCCGCAACGGTTCGAAACCCGACACCAAACATCTCGATGACACGGCCCTGACGCTTCTCAAGGTGCTTTCCCTCTATCCGGAGCACAGCGTGGCGCAGGCTTCGGTGGAGGCGTATGACCATTATCTTGCTTCCGTGGCTGATTCCTGGGCCAAGGGTTCGATAGCGCAGAAGGCCTCCGCCGCAAGGCTGCTTTACGCCGTGGGCGACCGCAGCTATGTCCGCATCTGCCGTTCGCTTGTGGAATATGCGGTGGACAACGGCAATGCAGGCTGCTATTTTCCCAATGCCGTGATGCCCTTCAGGGGCCTTATGAGCACGGAGATATA
Organism: Bacteroidales bacterium; assembly: GCA_045600965.1. GTDB lineage: Bacteria > Bacteroidota > Bacteroidia > Bacteroidales > UBA932 > RGIG6374. The sequence continues at coordinate 16,516 of JAZRYW010000036.1, forward strand.
TGCCCACAGCGAACTTCTCAAGCTTTTCGACAATCTCGCCCCTGAGCTTGCCGCCACCGGCAAGGCCTCCGACCGCCTCCTGTCCGAGAAGATGTCATCCATCGTCAGGGGCCTCGGCCGCTGGCTGATGATACAGAAGCACAACCAGGACTGGGAGAACAACGCCGCCACAATGGATGCCATTTCGGCCCTGCTGTCCTCCGGAGTCAGCGGCAGCGCCGCCTCACAGGCGCTGGAACGCACCGAAATGAGCCTCGATGACTTCCTTGCCCGGAACGCCGGGGCTATGTCATACACCTTCGTCAACTCCGACGACGCTCTCAGGACAGGTTCTGTATATTACCTCTACACACAGAGCGAGGCTCTCTCGGAGGCGTTCTCGAACCAAATGTCGCTTGAACGCTCCTGGTGGAGGATATCAGAAGGGGACGCCTGCGAGCCTCTTGCCGAAGGCGAAACGCTGCACCCGGGTGACAGGATTGCCGTAAGATATGTGATAGAAAACACGGAAAACCGCAGTTTCGTCCACCTGCAGGCATCCCGCGCAGCCATGCTGCAGCCGGTAAGCGAGGCCTCGCATTACCTCCGGCACTGCTATGTGGAGAATGCGGCCAGCGTGACCAACTTCTACTTCGACCTCCTGCCCGAAGGCCGCACCGAGCTTGAAGAGAGGTTCTATGTAAGTCAGGAAGGCACTTTCAGCGCATCCGTGGCCGGCATACAGTCGCTTTACGCACCTCAATACCGTTCCCGCAGCAAAGGCTCCACCCTCTACAGCGCAAAATAGACTATCGCAGGGGAGGGATGGCTGAAGGTCAGCTGGAAACAGTCGCCGACGGCCTTGTTGAGAGTGGCTTTCCACAGAGTGTCGAACACCACCGCATCGGTGGGGTACATCAGTCCGCTTGCAACTATGCGAAGTGTGCGGTCGAATGCGAATATCGAGATTTCCTGACCTTCCTCGCAGTGGAACATACGGCTGTCGGTGACGGCCTCGAAACGTCCGTAATCCGATATGATGTCGATTCCGCAGCCGGGCAGCTCCGTTGCGAGCCTTGCGGCATAGTCGGCCAGCAGGGATATGTTGCCCATAGTGTGGTCTTCCCGCCCTCCGGTGGCTCCGAGTATGTGGATAGAAGAGGGATTGAGGGTCAGGGCCAGTTCGAAGGCTTTTGTAAGGTCGTTCGTCTGCTGGTCGACTTTGCGGACTATTATCTGTTCGTAGCGTTTCTGGAATTTCTCGGGAAGGGAATCCATATCACCCGTTATCAGGGTGGGCTTGATGGCGTTCGCGATGAGTTTCTGGGCGGCTCCGTCGCAGCAGATTATGGTTTCGGCCGTCCTGAGCATCTGCAGGCAGCGCTCAGTGTGCGGGAATTCCCCGTCGGCAAGTATTATGATGGTTCCGTTCATTTCCTGATCGGTATGTGCTGGCTGCGGCGCAGACGGCGCTCCTCCTGACGGATGCGCTCCACTTCCAGCGGGTCTGTTGCAAAATTGATGAAGTGTTCCCAGATGTAGTTTACGGCCTGCCTGGTGGGATGGGTCATATCCTCGTCATAGAAACGGTAGTCACGCAGTTCATCGTCCATTATCTCGTATGCGGGGAAATAATGGACGTTGGGGAACGCTCCCTGAAGCTCTTCCACGGCCAGAAGCAGGGTCGCCTTGCTGATGCGGTTGCCGTGCAGCCCGTCCTTGAGGTGGCGTATGGGGCTTACGGTGAATATCCATTTTTTTTCCGGATGCGCCTCGATGAGCGGCGTGAGCAGCGAAACGCACTGCTCTACGGTGAGCCTTTCCCTGACAAACTCCTGCGGGACGACCTTGTGGCAGTTTGATACGACTATGTCGCGTTCGATGTGCCTGAATACGAAGGCCGTGCCGAGAGACACAATCACCCAGTCGGCGGCGGCCCAGCGCAGGGAGTCGGCCTGAAGCGCTTCGTTGGCGTCGTGAAGGAACTCCTCAGAGGAAGAGCGGCCCATCGAACTGTGGTGGAAGAACGAGCACCAGAGCCCCTGCGAGCAGATGACGTCCTGCTGCGTGAACGGCATTGCGCTGTCGAGCCTTGTGAGCGAGGAGGCTATCGAAGCCGGGTTGTAGAGCACGCCGAAAGGGTTGACCATTATGTCGAAGCCCAGGTCCTTCATTATACCGCCCACGTTGGAGGCGAAGCACGAGCCGAGACAGACCACCCTGCTGCCGAAGGAGATCCTGTCAGCAAGGGGTTCGTACTGTATGGGCGTCTGCAGGTTCATATTGCAAAAGTACCCAAAAAAATTCTTAATTTTGCAGGTTAGCATTTCAAAAAGCGGAAGATGACATTCAAGGTCCTTTGCAACGACCCCTCCACGGCAGCCAGATGTGGTGAAATGACCACCTCGCACGGTGTGGTACATACGCCCATCTTTATGCCTGTCGGCACGGTGGGCAGCGTCAAGGGCCTTCTGCACAGGGATGTGGGGGAAGACGTGGGCGCCGAAATAATACTCGGCAACACATACCATCTCTATCTCCGGCCCGGGCTCGACGTGCTGCGCAGCGCGGGCGGACTGCACGCCTTCACCTCCTGGGACCGGCCCATACTCACCGACAGCGGCGGATTCCAGGTGTTCTCCCTGACCAAAATACGCAAGATAACCGAAGAGGGCTGCATCTTCCAGTCGCACATAGACGGCAGCCGTCATATCTTCACTCCCGAGAACAACGTTGACACGCAGCGCATCATAGGCGCCGACATAATGATGGCCCTCGACGAATGCTGCCCCGGCGACGCGGACTTCAACTATGCCCGCAAGTCGCTGGAGCTGACCGAAAGGTGGCTGAAAAGATTCGACAGGAGGTTCGACGAGACCGTGCCGCTTTACGGTTATGATCAGACATACTTCCCCATAGTGCAGGGTTGCGTCTATCCCGACCTCCGCCGCCGCGCCGCTGAAAATGCCGTGGCCCTTGACCGTGACGGCTACGCGATAGGCGGGCTTGCGGTAGGTGAACCCACCGAAAAGATGTATCAGATGCTTGAGGTGCTCAGCCCCTGCCTGCCGCTTGACAGGCCGCGCTACCTGATGGGAGTCGGCACGCCCGCCAACATCCTCGAGGGCATAGCCCGCGGTGTGGATATGTTCGACTGCGTGATGCCCACCCGCAACGGCCGCAACGGTATGCTCTTCACCTGGGACGGCGTGATGAACATCCGCAACCTCAAGTGGAGGGATGACTTCTCCCCCCTTGATCCGAAGGGCACTTCATTCGTGGACAGCACATACAGCCGCGCCTACCTCCGCCATCTTTTCATAGCCGGAGAAATGCTTGGTGCGGTTATTGCGAGCGAACATAACCTCGCCTTCTACCTCGACCTCGTGTCCAAGGCCCGCGAGCACATCGCATCGGGTGACTTCGGGGCGTGGAAGGACCGCGTTGTAAAGGATTTGCAGAACAGACTGTAGTCAGGACCGAAAAGATGAAAAAACTCGACTGGTACATAATCAAGAAGTTCCTTCTGACCTACCTTGTCTCGATGCTGCTGATCATAATCATCGTCATCGTCTTCGACCTCAGCGAGAAAATCGACAAGTTCGTCTCCAACGAGGCCCCTCTGCACGCCATCATATTCGACTACTTCTCCAACTTCATACCATATATCCTCAACACTTTCAGCCCCCTGTTCGTGTTCATAACGGTGATATTCTTCACCTCCAAGCTGGCCGGCAACAGCGAGATAATCGCGATGCTTTCAGGAGGGATGAGCTTCGCGCGGCTGATGGTGCCGTATATGGTCTCGGCGACGGTCATATTCATCATTTCGTTCGTCCTGGGCCTCTATGTGATACCTCCCGCCAACAAGGGCAGGCTGGCCTTCGAGCAGGAATATGTCAAGGGCACGCGCTATTACAACAGTTCGCGCAACATCCACTACCAGATATCCCCCGGCACGTTCTGCTACGTGGAGAGTTTCAGCAGCTGGAACAACACGGCCTACAAGTTCACCCTCGAGGATATCGAGGACAACCAGATAAAGTCGAAGATAACGGCCGATATGGCCTGCTGGGACAGCATCGTAGGCGGCTGGCAGCTCAAGAACTGCTTCATACGCGAATATCAGGGCGCTTCCGAGAAAGTGCGCTCCGTCAAGCAGATAGATACCGTGCTGAACCTCACCATCGACGACTTCTACCGTCGCCGCAATGCGGTCCAGCAGATGACCGAAAACGAACTCGACTCCTTCATCGCGATGCAGAAGATGCGTGGAGACAAGGATGTGAACTATTCCCTCATAGAGAAGAACAAGCGCATTTCCCAGCCCTTCTCCGCGTTCATACTGACAGTGATGGGCGTGGCGCTGAGTTCGCGCAAGAGAAGGGGAGGCATAGGCTTGAACATAGGTATCGGCATAGCATTGAGTTTCACATACATACTGTTTATGAAATTCAGCGAGATGTTCGTCTATACGGGCACCCTGTCGCCCGCGATGGCCCTGTGGCTTCCGAACATACTGTATGCCGTCGTGGCGGCGCTGCTTTACAGGATTGCTCCGAAATAATCAATACAACAATACTATGGCATCAAAAGGCAATATGAAAATCCGTCTGATCGTGATGAATTTCCTGGAATTCGCAGTCTGGGGCGCATATCTCACGTCAATGGGTTCATTCCTCGCAAAAAGCGGCTTCGGCGCGCAAATCTGGCTCTTCTTTGCAATGCAGGGCTTCGTGTCAATCTTTATGCCCGCGATAATGGGAATCGTGGCGGACAAATGGGTCCAGGCTCAGAAGGTACTCTCCTTCTCCCACGCCATTGCAGGAGCGGCTATGATAGCGGCCGGGCTATACGCAATGAAAGCGGGCGCCGACATTCAGTTCGGTCCCTTCTTCCTGCTGTATTCGATCAGTGTGGCCTTCTTTATGCCCACAATCGCAATCTCGAACTCGGTTGCCTACAATGCCCTTGAAATTGCCGGCTGCGACACGGTCAGGGATTTCCCTCCCATCCGCGTGTTCGGCACCATAGGTTTCATCTGCAGTATGCTCTTCGTCAACTTTATGCGAGGTTCCGACGGCTTGCAGTTCCAGCACAGCCATATGCAGTTCCTTGTATCCGGAGTGCTCAGCATCCTGCTGTTCGCCTACGCTCTCACGCTGCCCAGGTGCAGCACGAGGCCCAAGGGCGAAAAATCGCAGTCGTTCGCCGAGGCAACAGGTCTTGTCGCCTTCAAGCTCTTCAAGGACAGCCAGTTTGCAGTGTTCTTCATATTCTCGATGATGCTCGGCGCCTCATTGCAGATTACCAACGGCTATGCCAACACCTTCATCACATCCTTCGCCGACAACGCCCTGTTCGCAAGCACCTGGGGCGCCAACAACGCCAATGCGCTCATCTCTCTCAGCCAGGTTTCCGAAACGCTCTGCATCCTGCTCATACCTTTCTGTATGAAGCGTTTCGGTATCAAGAAAGTGATGCTCATATCAATGTTCGCCTGGGTCTTCCGCTTCGGCTTCTTCGGACTCGGCAATCCCGGCAGCGGTGTATGGCTCTTCATCCTGTCGTGCATCGTATACGGCGTCGCCTTCGACTTCTTCAACATATCGGGGTCCCTCTATGTCGATGAAAACGTCGACAAGTCGATGCGCTCCTCCGCCCAGGGTCTCTTTATGCTGATGACCAACGGTCTTGGCGCATCAATCGGCACCTGGGCCGCAGGCAAGGTCGTCAACCATTTCGTCTACAACCCCCAGGCTGCAGGGCTGCCCGGTGACTGGTCAGCCGCCTGGTACACATTCGCAGCCTATGCCCTGGCAGTGGGCGTGCTCTTCATCTTCCTGTTCAGGGATCCGTCGAAGAAGGCTGCCGTCAAGTGATTATGAAGTGCCTGCTGATATATTTTACAGGTACCTACAACACCCGTCATCTTACCGCAAAGCTGAAAGGACGGCTGGAGGCTGAACACTGGGAGGTGGAATCCTATGAGATAGACCCCCGCAACAATGAACGCCTCGACCTCTCGTCCTATGACATCATAGGCCTGGGATATCCCATCCACGGATATTGCGCTCCCTGGGCCTTCCTCAACTTCATCCGTCACCAGAGTTTTCCCAAGGGCGTGAGGGTGTTCATATACAAGAACTCAGGTGAGACCGAGCACGCCAACGACGCCTCCTCGAAATACGTGGTGCGAAAGCTGCGCCGCGACGGGGCGCGCGTCACCAACGAGTACCATTTCCTGATGCCCTACAACATCCATTTCAAGTTTGAGGACAGGCTTGTCAGGGAGATGCTGGCGATGGACTCGAAACTGATGGACATACTCGTTTATGAACTGCTGGAAAACATTCCCAACAGAAGACGTTACGGGCTCTGGCCCCGGCTGGTTTCCTCCGTGGTCTCAAAGCCCCAGTATATCGGAGGGGATGTGAATTCCTTTTTCTACAGGGTGGATATGGACAAGTGCCGCGACTGCGGTCTGTGTGTCCGCAGCTGCCCTACCGGCAATATCTACAAGGCTGCGGACGGCAGTCTGAAATTCCATCACCATTGCCTTATGTGTATGCGCTGCTCCTTCTACTGCCCGGCGGATGCCATCCATATAGGATTCCTCGAGCAGTGGGGCTGGAAGGTCAACGGACCCTACGACTTCAAGCGCATTGAGAAAATCGAACCGGACGGACCGGTCATCACTCCCGACACCAGGGGCTTCTTCCACTGCTATGTGGAAACCTACGCGAGGATTGACCGCCGTCACCGTGAACTTTTCGGCAATTGAGCCGGCAGATGCACTCTACTCCAAAGGTCTGATACGGACTTCGGTTATGTCTCCGACAGCCGCCTTCAGGGCCTCGAGGTCGGCCTGCCCTTCACCGCCGCCGAAATGATAGGGGTAGAAGATGGCGGGACGTATGGCCTCGATGACTCTCGCGCACTGTTCCACGGTCATAGTATAGGGCTGGTTGACGGGAAGGAAGGCTATGTCTATGTCCTTGAGAGCAAGAACGTCCTCGTTGTCTTCAGTGTCGCCTGCAACGTAGATGCGCTTTCCGCCTATGGTGATGACGTAGCCGACGTCACCGCGCTCCCTGGGATGGAAGTCAAGATGGCCCTCGCTGATGTTGTATGCGGGAACCGCTTCCACGCGGATGCCTTCGAAGGGCTCGACGGTTTGGCCGGGTTTCATCTGATTGAATTCGCCTGTACCGTTGAGGATGACGTTTATGCTGTCGCAGAAGTGGTCATAGTGGTTGTGAGTTATGAGAATAAGGTCGGCTTTCGGCTCGTTTTCCCAGGCAATCTCCTTCGTGGCGTTGGCGGGGTCGATATAGATGCGGTGACCTGCGGCCTGCACGGCTATCGAAGCGTGATTGTAGAAGGTGAGGGTTATTTCGGTCCCGTCCTTGGCGATAACCGTATCCTGGGGGTACTGAGAAATGTCAGTGGATTCCTGACAACCGAATAAAGCAGATGCTGCCATAATTACAAAAAATAACTTTGTTTTCATATTGTACCGGATAATGGTTTTGTTTTACTGACAGGCCTTCCGGAGCCACGGAGCCAGAACTGGAGCCGAGTTGGAAGCCCGGGCAGTGGCCGGGGCCTCCGATCTCTTCCTTAGAGGAGTTTCAGGGATATCATCAGTTCACCCTGCCTGTTCAGGTTGGGGTCGCCCCAGGCCCATACTCTTGCGTACCCTATGGAGAGGGTGGTCTTCATATAGGTGAAGAACACCATCTGGATGTTCATCTGTGCGCCTGCGCTGACATAGTTGGCCATAGATGCCTTGTCCGCGCCCCAGGCGTTGGTCAGAAGGTCGTGGCCGAAGACACAGAACTGGATGTAGTTGGGGTAGCACTGAAGGGCTCCGAAATTGTTGAAACGGATGGGGCAGAAATTGATTTCGCCCGTGGCCTTGGCGTAGTTGTGGGCCGATATCTGGTCAATCCTTGCTCCGGGCATCGCGCTTGCTGTGGCGTAGCGGTTGATATCGCCGTTGTCAACATAGTTGTTGCGGAAGCCGCCGAAGTAATTGTTGCCGAGGGCTGACTTGCTGTCGCCGAAAGCCTGACCCAGGGCGCCCTTGAGCCAGAATGCATTGTGCCGGCCGAAGGGCAGGGGTGTGCCGAGGTCTCCGGTGATATCGACCGAGGGGAAGAACTTGCCGCCGGCAAGGTAGGTGTATGCGCTGCCGCTTACGCGCCAGCCCTTTTCCGGGGTGATGCCTCCGAGGGATGTTCTCACTTTGCCCGCCTTGATGTTGGCAGACGCGGTCTGGAAGGAGGTGATGCCTTCGTCAACGGCAATCTCCTGATAGAGAGGCAGTGCGTCCATCCCTCCGTAGTGGGCTATGCCTGCGCCCCATTCCCAGGTGAAGGGAGACTGGGTGGTATAGCTTCTATCATAGGAAAGGGATACGTTGTAGCCCTTCCTTGATGATCTCCTCGGACCGAAAAGGTCATAGAAGTTGGTGGGATTCCAACCGGCATTGAGCCGCCAGTGGTAGTATTTGATGTCGGCCATCGCGTGGAAGCGGTTCTTCCAGTCGTTGTGGCTCCAGGGGGATGCGCCCACCATCAGGTTGACGGACACAAGCGAGAGCGGGTCGTAGAACGAAAGGTGATATCCGACCACCGGAGTCACGTTGTTCCACGCCTGACGGTCGGTGAAGCCGCTGATGTCGGGGTAGGCGCCCTGGAACTTGAGCTCCTTGAGCGGATTGTATATCTTCACGGAGTCATATACCTCTCCGAACGACAACTCGTCAAGAGGCTTGGAGAGTTTGTAAAGGCTGGAGATCTGCGGGTTCTTCTCCAGTGTCAGCTGCCCGAGATAGGTCACGCTGTTGGCATCCTTGAGTTCCTGATACTTGAACGATACGGGATTCATACCTTCAGAGGAGAATTTGTAGGCATATACGGTGCCGTCGGAGGCAAGGTAGGGCGCGTACATACCCGTCTGCACGTTGGACACCAGTTCGAAGGCCTCGCTTTCGAGGTCATACGACCAGATGTTCGGGACACCTGTGTAGTAGCTGAAACCGACAAGCTTGGAGTCGTCGGCGCTGAATCGGAACTGGCTGACGTTGGCGTCCTTGAGAGTCAGCAGGGTACGGTAACTGAGAATGCCGTCGTCAAATTCGTCGGTATCGAACATTATCAGAGAGTGTTCGCCTGTGGTGCCGAGAAGGGAGGCAACCAATGATTTGCCGTCGTGTGACACGTCAAGGTCGCTGACGCTGACTCCGAACGGGAAACTGTAGAGGAACTCCCGGTTTTCCAACGCGGAGTCATATCGTATGAGGTAGGCGACACCCTGATTGGTCAACAGTCCGTAGAGGCAGTCGTTGACGTTGTCGTAGCAGATTTCGTATATACGCTGGTACTTCAGATGTTGCGCCTTCTTTCCCTTTTTGAGGTCATATACCACCAGACCGTGAACCTTGCCGTTGCGGTCGGTCCAGAAAAGGCGCTGTCCATTCTTGTCATAGGCAATGTGCGCCGGCTGGTAGAGAGAACTGCCGTCGATGGTTCCAAGATATTCCGGCTTGCCCGTAAAGCGCCCGTTGCCGTCGAGACGGTAGCGTGCGATTGCGGAGAAATGGTCGGGATGGTTGGTGGCCACGTATGCCACCTGCCCGTCCTCGTCGATGATCATAGGTGAAGCGCTTCCGAGGTTCTCGTCGGTCATACTTACGGTCTCGGTGAGAGGATATTCGGCAATGGTTTCAAGGTTCTCGCGCTGATGCTTCTCCTCGAAGAAGCGCCAGTCGTCCCAGGCATCGCGCAGCCTCTTGCCGAAGACCTGCTCGAACTGCTTGGCGTAGAATGCCTTGCTGCCGTCGGTGCGGTTGTAGAAATCCACCACCTTGTCCCATCCGTATTCCATCGCAAGGTAGTTCACGAAACGGGTGCCGTAGAGGTATGAGGTGGCTCCCTGCTGGAAGTCGGAGGTGCTTCCTTCTGTCTCCAGGCCAACCACTGAGAACAGACCATCACCGTCACTGATCCTGGTGCGGAAATAGGTTTCGTCGTATCCCCCCAGAGCGCGGCCGCATCCTCCTGAAAGCCAGGTCTCGAGGAAGCAGGCTATGCCTTCCTGATACCATCGCGGGGCGTACCATCTCGGAACGTCGAGATAGCTCCACAGCGCGCTCATAGGGTAGTTGGAGTTGACCACCACCTTGTTGCCGGTGAAGTTGCGCCAGCGCATATCGGTGGAGTTGGCCTTGTCTGTCGTCATCACGTGGGTGTATTCGTGCTTGAACAGATGGTCGTAGCGTTCGTTCGACGGCGTGGTGAAGTAGGTCATATCCAGAGGGGCCATTCCGATATGGATGACGGTGTGGGGCATAGTTGAAACGCCGCCATTGCCGCCGTCCTCCCAGTCCGTCAGGTACATGAACGGCGCCTGAGCGGGCAGTTCGCCCCAGATGCTGCCGTGCAGTTCCCGGCCGAGCCGGTATTTGCGCATAATGTGGGGTATGTATTGCGCCTGCTGCTTGTTGAAGAAGCAGATTTGCGCGTCCTCCCCCTTGTACTGGTAGATGGTCTGTGCCTCGAGTTCGACGCTGAGCGCCGTGAATGCGGTGAAGATGACACCGATAAGGAATGGCTTGCCTTTCATACTGTTAATTCTTTTTCTGGCTGCAAATATAAGAAAAAGTGTCCATTTATCGTTTATAATCCGGCTTCCGCGACGGGCCAGGTGAAGGATTTCCTTTCCTTGAAGGTGGTGCGGCAGCGTATATCCTCTACTGATGCGCCTACAAGCACCTCATATACGCCCTGCGCGGTCTCCCAGCGGTGGAGGCTGTCGTTGAAGGATGCGAGGGTGTAGGGGCTCACCGTCATCACGAGAGTCTGTGACTCTCCGCTCTTGAGCAGACCTGTCTTGGCGAAGGCCTTGAGCTCGCGTGCAGGCTTGTCCAGACCTCCGGCAGGGGCGGCCACATATATCTGGACCGCCTCCTTTCCTGCAACGGCTCCGACGTTGGTCACCTTGACGGAAATGGTCACCGTGCCGTCAGCGGCAACTCTGGCCGAGGGTTCGGAATACTTGAATTCAGTGTATGACAGGCCGTATCCGAAAGGATATGACACTTCCACTCCTTCGGTGCTGAAATAGCGGTATCCCACGTTCAGGCCTTCGGCGTAATCGCTGTAGTCGAGGTCCTTGACCTTGGAGGCGTCACCCCAGCGGGGGCGCTGCGGCTTCTCGTAGGGGAAGTTGTGGGATGAGGGTATGTCGAGATAGTTCACGGGGAAGGTCATCGAGAGCTTGCCGGAAGGGTTGGACCTGCCGGTGAGCACGTCGGCGACGCTGTTGCCCGCTTCCTGACCGGGAGTCCAGGCGAGAAGGATGGCGTCCGGCATATTCTTCCACGAAGCGGTTTCCACCGCCCCGCCGACATTGAGCACCACAACAACCTTCTTTCCGGCCTTGTGATATGCGTTGCAGACGTTCGAAAGCATCTCGCGTTCAATGGCGGAGAGTTCGAAGTCGGCTTCGAGGACACGGTCGTCGCCTTCACCTGCATTGCGCCCGATGACCACTATTGCGGCATCGTTTCCGGCAACGGAGTTCTGGATGACGGCCTTCCTGACAGCCATTTCCGGCATCACGCCCTCACCGAGGGTGAGTCCTCCGCCGAGGGGCTGTCCGGGAAGGATGGGAGCGTTGGCGTGTTCGGCGTTCATATATTCGCGGTAGGTGCGGTAAAGGGAGGCCAGCCTTGCATCCACTTCGATTCCGGCGGAGGCCAGACCTTCATCCACATTGACCACATAGGGTTTGTTGACATTGCCGCTACCCGTGCCTCCGGCTATGGTCTTGTAGGCGTTGAGGCCGAACAGGGCCACTTTTTTCAAACCGTCGAGAGGCAGGGTGCCGTTCTCGTTGCGCAGCAGCACCATACCGTCGGCAGCGGCCTTGCGCACCAGCGCGGCGTGGCCTTCGAGGTCGGGCTTGTTGGAATATTCATATCCGGCGAAACGGGGAGTGCGGACTATATACTGGAGTATCCTGCGGACGTTGCGGTCGAGTTCGGCTATGTCGAGCGAACCGTCGTTGACTGCGTCGATTATTCTCTGCTTCTCGCGCTCGTCACCGGGCTGCATCAGGTCGTTACCGGCCTTGACGGCATCCACGGTGCCTTCCTTTGCGCCCCAGTCGGTCATCACTATGCCCTTGAAGCCCCATTCGTCACGGAGTATGGTGGTCAGCAGTTCATAGTTCTGCTGGGTGAAGGGACCGTTCAGACGGTTGTATGACGACATCACCGTCCAGGGATCCGATTCGCGGACGGCAATCTCGAAATTCTTGAGGTAGAGCTCCCTCAGGGCGCGCTCCGGAATCCGCGCGTCTATCTCGTTGCGGTTGATCTCCTGGTTGTTGCCGGCGAAATGCTTCAATGAGACTCCGACTCCCTGGCTCTGGATGCCGCGGGTGAATGCGGCGGCCATTTTGCCGCTCAGAAGAGGGTCTTCGGAATAGTATTCGAAGTTGCGGCCGCAGAGAGGGTTGCGGTGAAGGTTGAGCCCCGGCGCAAGGAGCACGTCGGCTCCGTATTCGCGGACTTCATTGCCCATTGCGGCGAGGAGTTCCTCAACCATAGGGGTGTCCCAGGTGCAGGCGAGCAGAGTGCCCACCGGGAAGCCGGTGCAGAAGTAGGTGTTGTCGTCACCAGCGCGGCGGGGGTCTATCCTCAGGCCTGCGGGGCCGTCGGAAAGGACGGTAGCGGGTATGCCGAGGCGGGGGATGGGCTTGGTGGTGCCTGCGGCGCCGGGAACGAGCACCTTGGAGGATGCGGTCATCGAGCCGGCATTCATACTGCCCCACCCGGGGCCAACCGCAAGGTCGGCCTTCTCCTCGAGTGTCATCGCGGAGAGGACTTCGTCGATATTGTCCTTACTGAGTTTCGGCTGTGCGGCCACAATGGCCGGGATCAGGCAGAGCGCCAGAATTAGCGGGGTATGTTTCATTGTTTGAAATGATTGATTCCATTATTGGCGAAAGGTAGCAAAAATGCCCGAACTTTAATATCTTTGCATAAACAAAATCCCATAAAAATGTCAAAATCATTCCATTCTCTGCTGCTGACCGCCCTTGCGCTGTCGGCTTCAATTGTCACTCTCTCCGCGCAGAACGGCGACGGAGCAAAGGGTATGCACCTCAATGACCTCGGATATTTCGAGGCTCCCGGAACGAACGTTCTGGTTTACAGCAACCTCTACAACGGATCGTTCTGCGACGAGAAACTCGCCGGCATCGAGATCATCCAGCGCGGTGTGCGCATAGCCACCGGCGGCGGCATCCGTATGATGAACACCCCCGAACAGTGGGACATCTATGCCGATGTGACCGGACGCAACGTCAATGAAAAGGACGGAACGATAGAGGTCGAACTCACATACCCCCAGTATGACTTCGTCACCAGGCTGCTCGTGAGCCCCTGTGGCGACGGCTGCAGGATAGAGGTGTTCTCCGACAAGCCCGTGCCCGAAGCCCTCGTCGGCAAGGCCGGTATGAACCTCGAGTTCTTCCCCGCCTCCTACTGGGGCAGGAACTACCTGGTTGACGGCAGCGCAAGGATACTCACCAGATATCCCAGCCACGACACCGAAGTTCACGACGTGGCTGAGAAGATACCCCAGATCTACGGCGAATCCACCTTCGACGACCGCGGACGCGGCGAATTCCTGGTTGCAAAGCCTATGGCCACGGGTCACAGGATTGTCCTCGCCCCTGAAGACGACAACCTCCGCGTGTCGGTTTCCTCCGATGCCGAAGTCAATCTCTTCGACGGCCGTCATCTTGCGCAGAACGGTACTTTCGTGGTCCGCTCCTTCCTCCCCGGCGGCGTGACAGGCAAGATACTGGAATGGTATGTCGAGCCCAGCAGCGATCCCGACTGGATACGCCAGCCCAACATCGGATTCTCGCAGGTGGGCTACACTCCCGCGCAGAAGAAGGTCGCAGTGGTCGAACTTGACCGCAACGACGTTCCCGCCGGCGCTGCAAAGATCATACGCATCGATGCCGAAGGCCACGGCGAAGTGGTCCTCAAGCCCGAAGTGAAGGAGTGGGGAGTCTTCTACCACCGCTACAACTACGTCACCATCGACTTCACCCAGGTCAGCGAACCCGGCCTCTACTGCATCGAATATGACGGAATCCGCACCAACGCGTTCCCCATCGACAAGGACATCTACTCCGACAAGTGGCACAACTCGATGGACGTTTCGCTCGTTGTCAATATGGACCATATGGAAGTCAACGAGGCATACCGCATCTGGCACGGCCGCGCCAATATGGATGACGCTCTCCAGGCTCCCGCAAACGTGACCCTTCACGACGGCTACCATCAGGGCGACCGGACCAACGACGCCTACAAGCCCCTGGAACACATCCCCGGTCTTGCAGTCGGCGGATGGTATGATGCAGGAGACTTCGACATCCAGGCCAACTCAGTGCAGAACACCACCGAAAGTCTCAACAACATCTGGAGGGAATTCCGGCCCGACCGCGACCAGACCTTCATCGACGAGGTCACCAAGTATGCCGACATCCACCGTCCGGACGGCATTCCCGACGTGGTACAGCAGGTTATGCACGGCACCCTCAATATGAACGCCCAGGTTGAGAACATAGGTTTCGTATGCCAGGTCATCGGCCAGCCGGATATGCACCACTACCACCATCTCGGAGACGCGCTTACCCTGACCGACGGTCTGATCTACGATCCGTCACTCGCCCTGTATGAGGTCAAGGACGGCCGCTCCGGCACTCCGGATGACCGTTTCGTGTTCACAAGCCGCTTCTCACCCGCAGGCACAATGCAGACCATAGTCTCGCTCGCAGGCGCATATCCCGTCTTGAAGGACTGGTTCCCTGAAGAGGCTTCCCGCTCTCTGAAGAACGCCGAGATGCTCTGGGACAAATATTCCGAAGCCGCCGATCCCGCAAGGATGGCAGGTGAGGAATCCCGCTGGATGCGCCGCGCAGGCGATCCCCGCCTGAGGGCCGCAATCGAGCTCTACTATGCCACCGGTGACAGCAAATACAGGGACTTCTACCAGCCTCTCATAGAGAAGGCCATAGAGGAACAGTCGATCTTCAGTTTCCAGTATGTTCTCCGCGTATATCCCGAACTGGACAAGAAACTCCAGAAGAAGGTTGAGGCCGCAGTTCCCAAACTCGTGGAAACGGTTACGGCAGCCGGCAAGGACAACCCTTACGGTGTGGCAATCCAGGGGGCCGGCTGGGCAGGAAACGCCCAGGTGATCTCGGCCGCGCTGAACTGCTACCACATCTGGAAACTCTTCCCGGACAAGATAGATCCCGAATATGTGCTCCAGGGTCTGAACTACATCTTCGGCTGCCACCCCTACCACAACAAGTCGTTCGTGATGGGCGTGGGTGTCAACACCAAGAATGTGGCTTACAGCAACAACCGCGCTGACTACACCTTCATCCCCGGCGGTATCGTTCCCGGTCTGATAGTGAAGAACCCCGACTTCTTCGAGAACAAGGACGATTATCCTTTCCTCTGGGGCGAGAACGAGTGCTGCATCAACACCGCACCCGAATTCGTTCTGCTCACCCTCGCGGCTCAGGAAGTCGCAGAGGCGATGAACAGGTAGCGGGGCAGTTAGAAACTGCTCTGAGCAATCTTCTTCTCGAGGGCCTCGAGCGGGATTTCCCCTTCAAGGGAGATGAAAGTTGTCCCGTCAGGCTCGAAGACAAGCATAATGAAATTATTTACTATGGCTCCGTCAGAGATGGCAAACATCCTGACGGAGTCTTCGTCATCGTTGGCCTCCATCAGCAGTTCGAAACGGCCCTTGTCGAGGAATTCCTCGGCGTCCTTCCTCATTTCGGCCGCGTAGAGAGGATTGCTGCAGTCGACGATGTACATCCCCTTGAGGCTTTTGACAATAGGCCTGATGTCCATATCATTGTCGCTCAGAAAAGCCACTTTGCCCATCACCTTGAACATAAAGGGGGAGATGTAGACCGTTGAAACGCCCTCCCTGCCGGAGTATTTCTTGTAGAAGTTTCTGCCGCTCTGGGCCGATGCGCCCAATGTTACAGCGGCAAGAAGGATGGTAAGGATTATCTTTTTCATATCGTCGGTTAGAAACTGTTTAGGAATGAATTATTTCTGTTGAATTGTTTTTTCAAATATGGTGAATGCCTTCCTGCAGGCATCCTGTTCGCTCTGCAGGGGTCCGGATACGCTTCCGGCCATAATGGATGAGATTCCGTCGAGAGTCATCTCCACCTGGCGGTAGGCCTGCTCCGGGCTGGAGAAGGTGTCCCTCGGCGTGTCGTACCATACAACCGCCCCTGTGGCGAGCAGCAGCGCGGCGAATGAAGCCGCCGCGGGGAGCACCCACCTGCGCCGTTTCGGCCGGATTGCCGTGACTGTCTCCTCCCCGTCGAGGAATTCCATCACCCGAATCATCTGCGGGATGCTCAAGTCCTTGAGTCTGTCGTCTTCTTTCATAGTCCCATTTTTTGTCTGACAGTTTTCCTTGCTGTGCTGAGCAGCACCCTCAGGCTTGTCTGCGCAAGCCCGGTGCGACGCTCAATCTCGTCATACTCCAGCCCTTCGAACACCCTCATCCTGACCACTTCCTTCTGCCTTTCGGGCAGGCCTTCTATCGCATCGAGCGCAATCTTCAGCCTTTCACGGCCTATGAGTTCCCGCTCCGGGGATTCAATCGAGCCCGCGCTTTCAGTCATCGGGCAGTCGGGATGGGCGTTTGTCCTGCGGAGCCTGTCTATGCACCGGTTGCGGAGCAGGGTGGATGCGTAGGCCTTGTGGTTGGCCACGGAGTCGAGCCTGTCCCTGATGTTCCACAGCTTCACATACAGGTCCTGAACAGCGTCACGAGAAAGGTCCGAATCGCTCAATATGCTGAATGCCACCGCATTGAAGTATCCTTCAAGGGGCAGGTAGTTTTTCTTGAACTCTTCGGCTGTCATCGGCGTCTCTTTTCGCAGGATGTTTTGCCAAATAGACGGATTGTTGTTTCAAATGTTAAAAATAAAAATAAATTGTTTATCTTTGCAGTCTATTGTCCGCTAATTGCGGCAATATGTTGACTGAAACGTACTAATACTAAATACACAATTATGGCAGACATCGCATCCCAGGTCAAACAGATCATTTCAGAGAAGCTCGGTGTGGATATCAACGAAGTCGTTGAATCCGCAAGTTTTACCAACGATCTCGGAGCTGATTCTCTTGACACCGTCGAGCTCATCCTTGATTTCGAGTCCAAGTTCGACATCTCGATTTCCCCCGAACTCTCAGAAAACATCACCACTGTCGGTGATGCAATCAATTTCGTAACCGAAGAAGTTGCCAAGAAGGAGGCATAATTCCTTCCGGACTATGTTTGGCAGAGTGGTGATAACCGGCTTGGGGACAATCAATCCCCTCGGACGAAGTTGCCCCGAGTTCTTCAGGAACATCGACAACGGCGTAAGCGGAGCCGAACTCATCACCGAATTTGACACAACGGCGTTCAAGACCAGGTTCGCCTGCCCCGTAAAGGATTTCGACCCGGAGACCTTCGGCATAGACCCGAAGGCGGCGAAACGTTATGACAGGTCCACACTGTTCGGACTCGTCGCGACGGAGGAGGCGATAAAGGACTCGTCTCTCGACCTCGAAACCGAAGATATGCGCCGGATAGGCGTGGTCATCGGTTCCGGTATCGGGGGCATCCAGAGTTTCACACAGGAAGTGACGGGCTTTGTCGAGGGAGGATACATTCCCCGGCACAGCCCTTTGCTTACCACCAGGGTCGTCACTGACACCACCTCCGGTGTGGTAAGCATCAGATATGGCTTCCGGGGGCCCAATTATTCCGTTTCCTCAGCCTGCGCGACTTCCATCCACGCCATCATCTGCGCCTGCCAGCAGATACAGCTCGGCAAGGCGGACGTGGTCATCACCGGTGGCACGGAAGCTCCCATATCCACCGCCTCGGTGGGCAGTTTCGGCAATGCCCGCGCATTGTCCACCAACAACGACAGCTACAAGACCGCTTCCCGCCCGTTCGATGCCACCAGGGACGGATTCGTGCTCGGCGAAGGCGCCGGAATCCTCATCCTCGAATCCTATGAGCACGCCATCGCCCGTGGGGCAAGGATATACGCCGAGATAGCCGGCTACGGTTCCACAGCCGACGCCTACCATATCACCGCGCCGCATCCCGAAGGCCGGGGAGCCGCAGAGGCAATGCGCGACGCTCTCGATGACGCCGGCCTCAGCACGTCGGAGATAGACTACATAAATGTCCACGGCACATCCACCCAACTCGGTGACGTTCCCGAGCTCAATGCGATAAGGCGGGTTTTCGGGGAGGATGCTCTTCGGCTGAACATCAGTTCGACCAAATCTATGACCGGCCATCTGCTGGGCGCCGCCGGTGCGGTCGAATCCCTGGTCTGCATTCACGCTATGAATGCCGGCATTGTGCCGCCCACCATCAACTTCACCACCCCGGACCCGAAGATAGACCCCGCGCTGAACCTTACCGTCAACAAGGCTCAAAAACGCGAAATCCGCTGCTCGATGAACAACGGATTCGGATTCGCAGGCCACAACGGCTGCCTCATATTCAGGAAAATGAATTAGAAGCTGTTTAAATTTGATTGCCGAAATTTCTTAGTGCCTATTGCACTATGGCGTAGGTCAGGATCAACTTGGGCTTCCTGACTGCATCGGTGCCGTTAAGCACGCCTACATAGTAGTTGGCGTAGTCCGTCACGTAATAGGTGGTGCTGGAAGTGCTGCCGCTGCCGGACATTCCGTAATAGTAGTAGGGGTTGTAGTATCCGCCGTATCCGCCATAGCCGCCGTATCCCATTCCATATCCGCCCATTCCCATACCGTAGCCGCCCATACCGTAGCCACCCATACCATATCCTCCCATACCGTAGTAGGAGTAGGGGTTGTAGTAGTTGTAATAGTTGTAGTAGTTGGAATAGTCGTCGTAGTAGCTGTCCTCCTCATCGTCATCGTCGGAGGCCGTGGTAACGGGCATAAGCCAGAGGTTGTCCTCGGAGACGATGCTGTCCCTCTCAGCCCTTATGAGATACTGGGTATAGAGGTTGACGTCGGCCGTATACTTGAAGGTCGAGCGGTTGATATTGCCCTTAGACACGGATCCGTCGTAGATTTCGTCCAGAGGGGTGTAGAAGATGTAGCCGTAGGTGGCCACCTTCTGGCAGGGGTAGATGTACTGCGGAAAATTTTCAAGCTGCTCCCAGTTGCCGTCATATTCGAATGGGAGTTCTATGCTGGCCCTGGTCACGGCCAGTTTGGAGAGGTCGATATCCTCCTTCTCCGCCCAGGCGTCGATCATATTCTTAAGCTCGCGGGCCTTGATGACCGGCTTGACTCCCGAATATCCCTCGATGAGGATGCTCTCGCCTTCACGGCCGCTGTAGGACTTGTCCCTGACGGACTGGCACTCCAGTGTGCTGACCACATATTCGCCTCCGAATGACAGCGCGATGGTGGTGTCCTTGCGGATGTTGTTGCTGTCAGTGAACTCGTAGGTCAGGTATGCGTAGGTGCTGTGGATGTCGAGCTTGTCGATGCGGCCTCCCATAACGTTGGGGTCGGGGTCGTCCGTTGTCAGGTAGAAACCCCTGATCTCCTTGACGAACAATGCTGTGGAGTCGAGGGCCTGCTCGCTTGCGTGGAGTATCTGGTTGCCTATCTCCTCGGTGAATTCTATACGTGCCGTGCCGTTGCAGAGCACCGGTATGCCCTTCGTGGCCGGATGGTCGCAGCAGTCCTCGGGGCCGAAGGAGTTGCTGAAGAGGTCGATCGAGTCGCGTTCCCTGTTCAGCTGACGGATGTAGAGGTTCTGCACAAGGGAGTTCTGGTCGTCGGAGAACATCTGTGACGATTTGACGGTCGCCTCCCAATACATTCTCTTGAACACCGGATTGCCCGTGAACCTCAGGGAATCATCTGCCGGAACGAGGCTGAAGGTGCTCGAAACCTTGACTGTGCCGAATGTGGGCGTGTTGAGCGTCCCGACGGCGAGAGAGGATGACGAGTATGACTGTATCGTGTCCGAGCAGGCCAGCTCCAATGGCAGGTCGAACTCTATTGTGTTTATCGTAAGATCCTGATCGGTGGGAACATATGCAGCGCCGAGCGCCCTGTCCGTGGGAATGCAGCCCACGAATGCCGCACCGGCGGCGGCCAAAAGCGCAAGGAGTGATATTTTCTTGAATGACATTTACCTGGTGATTTGATCGTAAAATTTGCCGTACTCCGCTATGTACTTCCTGTCCTCGCCTTCGGTGGGGATGTAGGGGAGAACGCTCACACCGCGCTCCGACACATAGTCCGTAAGGTCGGCGGGAAGTTCGGGGCTGCCCATAATGACAGCGTCCGAGAACCGTACGGCGAACTTGGCAAGATTTATGCCAGTTGCAGGATTCAGCAGGGCGGCATCATCGGCGCTGATGCCGTCGGAGGCGAGCTTGTCCGCGAACTTTTCGCTGAAAGCGGCGTCGAGGTGCTCGTTGTAGAGCGAAACCACGGTCCTGCAGTCAGAGAAGATGGGATCGTCCTTATAAATGCTCTTCAGGTATGCGGGCAGGACGTGGGAAATCCACCCCTGGCAGTGGACTATGTCCGGCTTCCAGCGGAGTTTCTTGACAGTTTCCAGAACTCCTTTGGCGAAGAAGACGGCC
This sequence comes from Bacteroidales bacterium, assembly GCA_045600965.1. GTDB lineage: Bacteria > Bacteroidota > Bacteroidia > Bacteroidales > UBA932 > RGIG6374. The sequence continues at coordinate 37,237 of JAZRYW010000036.1, forward strand.
CTTTCGTCGTTATCCTCGAAAAACTTGCCCTGAGCGTCCTCGAACACGGCCTTTCTGTGGAAATAGTCCTCGTTGTCGATGAAATAGATCTGCATTCTTGCCGCGGAGATCGAGGCCACCTTAATAATAAGGGGTCTGTCGAATTCGTTGATGACGATGTTCATTCCTGAAAGCCGGATGACCTCGTGAAGCTGGTTGCGTCTTTCATTCACAACGCCGTACCTCGGCATAAACGAACGGATTTCCATCCCTGCCTCCTGAATGCCCTGAGGAAGGTATCTTCCTATTGCAGATATTTGGTTCTCAGGCAGATATGGAAAAATCTCCGAATTGACAAACAATACTCTTTTCATAATTTGGGACTTTTAGGGCAAATTTCACACAAAGGTAATAAAAAATTTTTAATATCTTTGACCCGCGGACAGGAACCATCAAGATGCCGGGTAAAGCGAACAACGTCATAAGAGGCCGTCTGATACGCTCTTATATGCTTTCCGTGGTGACCATCAGCCTTGTGCTGCTGCTCGCCGGGGTGCTTGCCTGCATAGGCGTGAACGCCAGGTCCGTATCGGACTATTTCAAGAAGAGCGTGCCCGTGGCGGTCATACTCCGCAACAATGTCGAAGAGGCGGAGGCCCACGAACTCAGCAAGCGGCTCGGCGCCTTGGATTTCGTCACGGAATCGGTTTTCATCTCCAGGGAGGAGGGTGAGCGCCAGATGAAGGAACTGCTCGGGGAGGATTTTCTCAACGTGTTCGAAGCCAGCCCCATACCGGTGTCCATAGAACTCCGTGTGCAGCCGGAATATGTTTGCGCGGACAGCATAGCCGTCATACGTGAGCGCATTGAGAGGATGGAGGGCGTGTCGGAAGTCTCCTGCCAGGAGTCCCTAGTGGACGCTCTCAACGCCAATCTGCGCCGCGCCGGGCTGGTGGTGATGGCCATCGTCGCCGTCCTGCTGCTCATATCGTCCGTTCTGATAGGCAATACAGTCCGCCTCAACATATTCGACAAGCGCTTTACTGTCAACACTATGCGCCTTGTAGGAGCCACGAAGGCCTTCATCCGCAGGCCTTTCGTGAGGAAGAGCTTCTGGCAGGGCCTTGTGGCGGGTCTGCTTGCCGACGGACTGCTTGTGCTCGTGCTCTGGCGCGTGTGGCAGGAATTCCCCCAACTGGTGGCCATACTCGACCGCAGGATGATAGAAACAGTGCTCGGCTCTCTTCTCGTGCTGGGAATAATGATATGCATATTCTCCACCATAAGGGCCGTGAACCGTATGGTATCCCTCAAGCGGGATGAACTTTATTACTGATTCAAGTTTCGCAAGTTCTCACTTCACTTCGGTTTAAATACTTGCGAAACTTGAGCTACTGATAAAAAGATATACAATTATGGACGACAAAAGGTTTGCAATACCTACCCGCTCGGTACGCCAGATACTTGCAGGACTGGTGGTTATGGTTGCGGGATATATCCTTATGTGCGGCGGAGGATCCTCCGATCCGAACGTTTTCAACGAATCTATGTTCAACTTCACCCGCACGGTGGCATCCCCTCTGCTGATACTTCTCGGCATAGCGGTCATCATCATAGCCATAATGAGGAAGCCCGGGGACGGACAGACGGAGGAGAAATAGCGTATGAGCAGTCTTGAAGCAATCATTCTCGGTCTGATCCAGGGTCTGACCGAGTTCCTTCCGGTGAGCAGCAGCGGACACCTTGCAATCGGGCAGCATCTTCTCGGCATTTCATTCGGGGACGGTCAGATGCTCGCCTTCGACGTGATGGTCCACGTGGCTACGGTCTGCGCCACCGTCATCGTCTTCCGCCGCCAGATTCTCGATCTGCTGGCAGGCCTTTTCAAGTTTCAGTACAACCCCCAGACCAGATATGTCCTTCAGATATGCCTTTCCCTGATACCTGTTATGGTGGTGGGCCTCTTCTTCAAGGACTATGTCGAACAGATTTTCGGCAGCGGGCTTATGGTGGTCGGCATCGCCCTGCTTGTGACGGCCGTCCTGCTGCTTGTCAGCGAGCGTATCAGCCGCCGCAAGGGCGATGGTGGCGAGGTGAACTACCGTTCAGCCTTCATAATCGGGCTGGCTCAGGCCGTGGCCGTGATACCGGGGCTCTCCCGTTCCGGCGCAACCATCTCCACCGGTCTGCTCTGCGGCGTGCGAAAGGATGCCGTGGCCCAGTTCTCCTTTCTTATGGTTCTGGTTCCCGTTCTCGGCGAGGCGTTCCTTGATGTCGTGTCAGGCGGAATCGGTGAGGCGGTTGCCGTCACCGGCGTCCTTCCGCTCGTCCTGGGGTTCCTTTCTGCATTCATATCCGGCCTTTTCGCCTGCAAGGTGATGATACATCTCGTCAGGAAGGCCTCTCTCCACTGGTTCTCACTCTATTGCGCCGTCGCCGCCCTGTACTGCATAATCAGCGCATTGGTATAAATGCTTCCCGAGGGGCACATATTCGTTTCCGACATCCATCTCGGGGCCGGTGATGCGGGTGACGCGCAGCGCAGGCGGCTTTTCGTCGATTTTCTCGATTCGCTCGAAAGTCCCGCGGTGAAGGCCCTTTATCTGCTGGGCGACATTTTCGATTTCTGGTTCGAGTTCGCCGACGGCGGCATCCCTTCCGGATTCGATGACGTGCTGGATGCGCTTTCGTCAGTCCGCGGCAGAGGAGTGGAGACTTTCTTTTTCAAGGGCAACCACGATCAGTGGACTTTCGGATACCTCGAGAAGCGTACCGGGATGAGGGTTCTTCAACAGCCGTACCTGATCCGTATCGGCTCTCTGACGCTCTGTCTCGGCCACGGCCACGCTCTGGGAAGAAGGAGGGCGGGGGAGAGGCTGCTCGGCGCCATCTTCACCAGCCGTCTGTGCATAAAGGCCTTCAGCCTGCTTCCCACGGCCTTTGCCACGCGCATCGCCCTGCGCTGGTCATCCTCCCACAAGAAGAAATATGACGGACCCTATCTTTTCGACGTGAGGACCAACCCCCTGATGCTCTATCTCGATGATTTCGGCGCGCGCTGCGCCGAGAGGGTGGACCACTACATATTCGGGCACTACCATTGCGGCGGCTCGTTCGCCGTTCCTTCGGGAGGAACGCTTCATATACTGCAGGGTTGGATCAGTCCTTTTTCTTCCCCTTCCCCTTGCGGGAATTTTCTTTCATTGGAAGAGGCTTCAGGTACTTTGCGGGAATTGTCACTTCAGGAGGATTCTTTCCGAAAATAGAGACGTAGAGCAGGCGGTATTCACCGTCAGCCCACATCCTGCACAGTTCCTCCAGGTCCTTGTCCTCGCCGAAACGGTCGTAGGGCTTCTTGAGGTCGCCGCTGAGGACTTTCGCCACGCCCTGCCAGAACACGGCGTTGGCGCTGTTGAGATAGGTCTTGAGTATGTAGTAGGGGGTCAGGCCGACCTCCCTGTCTATCAGTCTTATCATCATCAGGCCCTGATTCAGGGTAAGTCCCTTCATCAGTTCCGTGCAGTCTTCAAGAAGCGACTCCTTGAGATGGCTGAGATACCTGTCCTTCTGGATTTCCGTGTAGTGGTCCGCCTCGAAAAGGCTGTCCGTGATGTTTATTACCTCCGAAACGAACAGGGCGTAGGGGTAGGCCTTGCTGAAGTTGTGCACTCTCTTGTAGTATTTCCTCCAGTCGGTCTTGGACATCCTGTATTTCGGCGAGACATATGCGGGAGGCAGTTCGTCAACGAGCACCGTGTCGCCGTTTATCACGGCACGGTTCATCACATACCTGGTCTTGGGAGTCTGATACGGTGCGGATATGACCTTCTGTGCCAGCCCCGTGCCGGACGGGACCGCCAGAAACAGCAGTGCAAGCACCATATATGAGATTCTCTTCATACCGGTGCAAAGATAATGATTACTGACGATTATCTCGTGTACTTGTAGCCAATCTTTTCGGTGGCCCACCTGATGAAATGCTTCATATTGGGAGCGTCGGTGTGACCGCCGTCGTGCTGGCGCCAGGCCAGATTGCCATCCAGGACATCCTGATTCACAGCGGGCATAGGCGTGTTGCGGTAGTCGTTGCCGAGCCCCAGGTCGGTGGAACCGACAAGCAGGTAGGCTTCTCCCGCGGCGATGGTGGCCTGCCAGCTGCCGTACTGGTCGAGCCAGAGGGCATCTCCCTGCTCGGGAATGCCGTAACTGATGAAGCAGAGGCGGGGTGCGCACATTGCTATGAGCTGGTGAGAATCGACGGGGAGCATATCGGCGGTCCCGGCGCCGTTACGCCCTGCCACTGCGTTGTATTTGATGTAGTTGCCGGCCATCCAGTGGTATTCGCCGCTTGTGGCGAGATTTTCAAGCCCTTCTCCGAAGATACGCCTGTGGAGGGCGGCGCCGCCCTTGCCGGACGAGCCGATGAGCCCCATCGCGAACCTCTCCTCGAATGCGAGGGTGACAAGAGCCGCCTTGCCGTAGCGTGACACTCCTTCTATCCCCACGTGGGCTGCATCCACGTCGGGGTCTGTCTCAAGGTAGTCGAGGCCGCGGGCGGCGCCCCAGGCCCAGGCTCTCAGAGCGCCCCAGTCGTCCGGCTTGCGGGGCTGGCCCTTGTTCACGAGGCCTATTATGCCGCGGGTGAGGCCCGCGCCGTTGTCGGCCTGTATGCTTGACGGATCAATCATCGCATATCCCCATCCTGCCGCGAGAAGCTGCTGGTTTGAAGGAGGCTCCTGTCCGGGAGCCTGCGGCCTGAGGAAGGCCGCGAAAGGATTGGCGGGCTCGAAAGGCTGCCAGGCGGGGTATTTCTTCATAAGCTCGGCGGTCTGTTCATTTGCTGCGAGCATCTGGCGGATTGCCTTGTTGATGATCTCCATATCCTCCATTGAGGGGGTGACGGGGTTGGGGAGATTGGCCGGGCCGAACATCATCAGCACCGGAACGGGGCCCTTTGCGTCAGCGGGAGTGACGACAACCATCCGTATGTCGACCTCGATTTCGGGGCAGGCGGAGTTGTCGACGTGTCCGATGACTTTCCTTGCCTTTGCGGGAATCATTCCGACTCTCTCTGTCTCTTCACATTCCACTGTCCAGGTCACGTCCGGAACGTTTTCCGGAACACGGCCGTATATTTCGCTCTCGAAGCCCTCCTTTATTTCGGGACGGCGCACTTCCCACCAGTCACGTTCGGTGATGACCTTCTTTCCCCGGGCGGTCTTCATCAGTTCGGGGATGTCAGGGTAGGGGTTGGCTTTCGACTCGTCGTAATTGGCGGCATAGGGGCTGCTCCGGTCAGAGTCGAATCCACGTCTTACCGATGTTATGCCGAGCTGGTCCAGCATATTCTGGAAATCCTCTTCGGTGGTGAATGTCACGGGTTTCTGTGCGAATGAAGGTATGCACAGCAGGATGGAGGTTGCAAGGATGATAAGTCTTCTCATAATTTTGTCGCTCAACTTTTCCACGAAGATACGAATAAACAGCGAGTCCGGCAATAGCCGGCGGTGAACTGAATAAAGAAGGCCGACCATTGCCGGTCGGCCTTATGTATTGAACACCGGGGATTACCCCGGTGTGATTTTGTCAATGAATCATCAGTCCATGCTCTGGCCGAAATTGAGGTTCTGGCCGAAATCAATGCTCTGACCGAAATCAATGCTCTGGCCGAAATCGATGCTCTGGCCGAAATCGATGCTCTGACCGAAACCGAGGCTGCCGGCCATTTCAGTGAAATCGGAGGCTTCAGCTTTCCAATAGTCGAGTTCTTCCTTCTCGCCGTTCAGGTAGGCGTCTCCGGCACAGTATCTTGTCCATTCTACAACGAGGCCGGCAATCACGTCGCAGTTCTCACCGCTGTTGTTCTGGAGGTAGTCGCTTGCGGTGTTGACGAAGGCCTTGCCGATGGCGAGCTGGTTTTTGATCTTCTGATAGCCCACAACGACATTGCTGGAAGCCTGTTCGAATTCAGGAGCCTTCTTGCCCTCGGCAATTTTCTTCATACCGGCGCTGGCGATGTTGATGGACTGTTTGGTGTTGTGCGCCTTTGCGTTGAGCGAGAACACGCTTCTGATGGCATTCTTGAATTCGGGAATGTCGGAGCAGACATCGATGGTCTTGGAAGTGAGTTCCTCAAGGCCGTTCATACGCGCTTCCAAAACTGCATAGGTGTTTTCAGTGCGTTTGAAGAAAGTCTCGTCGTTCTGGAGTTTCTCTTCAATGATGGTGAATTCGGGGTCTTCTATCACGTCGCTGGAGAAGCCGACCTTTGCGATGTTGCCGCTGGTCATACCGCTCTGGATGTCATTTGTGCCGAGCAGGAAACTTGCGCCGAAGCCCACTACGAGGGCGAGAACGAGATAGATTGCGAGGTTGATTTTCTTGATGTACATAATTCCTTTATTTTAATTGTTTATTGTTTGTGTTTCGTTTTCATTCTTCCGGGGCTTCCCTTCTTCCGGGGCGTTCCCTCCGTTTTCCGATGCAAAGTTAGGTGCACGTCCTGCAAGTTTGCAAACACATTTACGCATTGAGAAAACAAATTGTGAAAATTTGAGAAGCATTGGTAAGACAAGACAAAAAATAAGCGAAAAAGAATATTGTCAGACCCCTCGGTTTGTGAATTTGTTAATCATCGGCGTGCCGTTTTTGCGAAATTGTGATTAATTCATAATTTTGCCGGGTGAAAAAGGGCCGCCTATGCAGACGTTGATGATAAAGATATTGCCTTCAGCCATTATGCTGTTCTGGGCGATACGCATCTTCCTCAAACAGGGAGTGCGCCGCCACCAGCTGTTTATGGCGGCAGGTATGATGGTGGCGGTGATGACCATTCTGGCAGGTAACTACATAGCGCTCTTTATGTACCCCTTCTTCCTGCTGGCGGTTCGTGACATCACGGTCCCGGGCGGCATCACCAAGTGGGAAACGCTGCTCTTCCTTCCGTCCCTGCTGCTGATTCCCTTCAACCAGACGCTGTTCGCCCGTATCTTCCTGCTGGCGCAGGTGGTCATCCTCTCCGTGTGGCTCATAATTGAAGTGATGCGCTACCGCAGGCTTATGTCCGAATATTTCGATACCGGAAGCGACACCAGCGACTACCTTGGCCAGACCATCATCTATCTGCTGTCCACCGTGACGCTCATCATAGTGATCATACTCCTTCCGGAGCACGTGACCGGCATACCTCTGGTCACCGGCATCCTGTCCCTGGTCATAGCGGTGCTTCAGTTCCTGATGGGATACAGCACCTTCCACCTTCAGGACAGCCCTACCGCCTCCGAACTCGAGGAGCCCGATGTTCCCGAGGTCACGGACGCTTCCACGGAGACTGCCTCCCCTGAAGGGGCCGCGCCCGCCGCTATGTCCGAGGCCCCCGCTCCCGACTCTGCCCCCGATGCCGACAGACGGCTTCTCCAGCGTATTATCGACGAGAGGCTCTTCACGGATCCCACCGTCTCGCTGGTCTCGCTGGCCGCCGCCCTGAACACCAACCGTACCTACCTTTCCAACAAGATACACGCCTGCTATCATCAGAATTTCTCCGACTTCATCAACACCCTGCGCATCAAAAATGCCGTGGAGCTGATGGCTGAGGCAGGCACTGACATCAATATCAAGGACGTGGCGATGCAGTCCGGCTACAGCAACCTGCAGTCGTTCTACCGCAATTTCGCCCTGATAATGGATATGACACCCAAATCCTGGCAATTGAAAAACCTTCAGCGATGACAATAGCATTCATTTCCTTACTCCCCATTCTGCTTTACATCCTTGTCCTCAAGATGTTCGACAGTTTCGCGCTTGCCAAGTGGAAACTCCTCGCCGGGTGCTTTGCCGCAGGCCTGGCGAGCTGCCTGATTGCTTTCCTGCTCGGCCGCAGCTCCATTGGAGGCATATTCGACGTGACCGTCGGCGGCAGGGAATTCTCACTGATGCCCATACTCGAGGAACTGCTCAAGGCCGTGCTGCCCCTGATTCTGGTCTGCAGCCGCAGGATACGCTTCATGGCGGAGGCCCTCATCTACGGGGCTGCTGCGGGCGGCGGATTCTCCCTGCTCGAAAATGCTGTATATCTTTATTATATTCCCGATATGGAGGTCGGCACGGCAATCGTCAGAGGCTTCGGCTGCGCCATACTTCACATAGGCTGCACCGCGCTTGTCGCCACTGCGGCCCTTGTCCTCATCGGCAAGAAGCTTTCCACCGCCAGGGTGGCGCTCGCTTTCATCCCGTCCCTGATAATCCATCTGCTCTACAACAACCTGCAGGAATATCAAGTCGTGTCGCCTATGGTGATGCTCGTCGCCATCATCGTGCTTTTCGTCGTCCTGCTTCTCATCCTTTTCGGGCAGGGCGAAAAGGCCATCTATAAATGGATGGACCACAGCATAAGCATAGACATCCAGACCCGCGCCGCCATTATGAGCGGCAATTTCGCCTCCACCAGGGCCGGCGAGTATCTGCTGAGCGTCAAGGAGAGGTTCAGCCCGGAGGATTTCTTCGATATGATTTGCTATGTGCAGCTTTTCCTCGAAATCAAGATCGAAAAGCAGAGCATAATGCTGCTCAAGCAGGCCGGATTCGATGACGATTCGATGGGTATCGACCTTAAGGAGCACGAAGCCAAGAAGGCGGAGATGGAATCCATAGAGAAGAGGGTCGGCCGCACGGCTATGTGGGTGCTCGCCCCTCTGGTCAAGGACGAAGTCCATCAGTAACCTACTGGTTCGGCCCCGCTCTGCGGTGTTTGGACTTTCGTCAAAAAGCATTACCTTTGTAAAAGGAACGCCCGAGTGTTGGAATCGGTAGACAAGAAGGACTTAAAATCCTTTGTCCAGCAATGGACGTACGGGTTCAAGTCCCGTCTCGGGCACCGGCAACTCCCACAATTGAGTCGTGGGGATTTGAATCGAATCAGTACGAGAGCACTCCTTCAAGACAGTCCGAGGTCGAACATCAGGACGGTCAAGATTGGAAGAACTATGAGTATACTGTCGAATTTCATCCTGATTTTGAAGATCCTTGCAAATATACTCATTGTTCGGCAAACTGTAGATTGGCTTTATGTCGGTTCATCCGCCCTACACGCGAGTGAAAAAGGAACGAAGTGACTGCCGTGGCGCGGAGTGTTGCAGACTCGTCAACTACAATTTGCTTCTGCAAATCAATTCCTCCCTTGCAGCACTTCACGTCCCAGCAGTCCATCGCTGGTCGGAGAACAAAATTGCACAAAATGTTCTTTTGACTGCAGAAATTTGCAATGAGAAGAACAAATCGGCCTCAAATGTTCTTGCTGCCACTTCGGTGTTATTGGGTACCCACGTGGTTTGTCGGATGCTTACCGCTTTCGGGATTGTGGGTTCGCTCCTGTACCAAGTAGCAGACCTGCGGATTTATAGCGAGAGAGCGTCCATAAATGGTTTCAAATCAAAATACATCAGTCGCGTATCGTCATCCCTGTCGCTTTCTGTAAAAAAAGAGAGGTCGCATACGCACAACTGTATGATTTTTGCAACTACACATATGAACCCGCAACAGGAGTTGTCGAACTCAAAGGCGACAAGGCAGACAAATTGATATCACTGTTATAGACTCAATAATATGAAAAGCATCCAATCATTATTCGGGTGCTTTTCTATTATTCATCAGCACATACCATTAAGTTTGACGCGCTACTAACTGGTATAGGCTAAAAATCATTGAGCCCGGAATAGAAGTTTTGGGAGTTCCACTTATTTTGGTTACCTTTGTACGATATGACGCTTACCCTCGCTTATACTATACTGTCAAAGGACATCCTCTCAAATTCGGCTGGGGGGGGGTAAATAACGGCTTTATAATCAACAAATTAACATTTAACGACAAGGGATTCCGCCTGCGGTCCGTTCATTGGACCACGGGCGGGATTCGTATATACTGAATCAACATAACAATAAATATTATTAAAATCAAAAAGAATGAGAAGAAAACTTCAAACACTCGTCCTTGCGGCCCTGACAATCGGGCTGCTGGGCTCCTGCGCGAAAATCAACGAACGGATCGACAATCTGGAGAAGAAAGTTGACGGCATCGAAAATACGAGCATCGCTTCCTTGCAACAGCAGATTGATGCCATCAAAACCAGTATCAATGACTTGAAGGCCGCTGATGTGGCCATCAACGGCAAGATTGATGATCTCAAGACGACAGCAGAAACGCAGCAGAAACTCATCGATGCCCTCAAGGAGGCCGACCAGGCCCTCGGGCAGAAGGATGAGGAACTTGAGGGACGCATCGCTACACTCGAAGGTCAGGTCACTACAATCAACGGACAGATAGAAGCCCTCGTGGAAGCTGACAAGGCCATCAACACCAGAATAGACACACTCAGCACATATGTCGATACACAAATCGGCAAGGCCAAGGATTGGGCTGAGGAGACATTCGCAACT
>JAZRYW010000037.1:0-54334 GCA_045600965.1 Bacteroidales bacterium
TTGGTAATCTTTATGAGTCTTGTTTCGTCTTTTGAATTTGTCATTCAGTCACGTAGCCCGCTACGCTCCTTCATTTCGCATTCAAAATCCATAAACAATCTTTCATAAATCTTTACCAACTTATTTTTTCATCATTCCTAAGTTTCTTATTATTTGTGCAAGATGTCCGATCCGATTTCCTACCTTTGCAATATGAAAAGGTCATTTATGAAACACCATCTCATTCTGTCTCTGGCTGTAGCCGCTTTAACAGCCATCAACGTCTCCTGCGACGGACGTGATGAAGAAAATTTCGTGCTTGTGTCGGACGCCGTGCCCGATGCCATTCTGGAAATACGCTATTACAGCACCTACAACTTCATAGGGGAACGGATTCCCGGCTATGAGGAGCCGGTTGCTCTGCTCACCCGTCAGGCGGCGGATTCTCTTAAGGCTGTTAGCGACGAACTCCTCCGCCTGGGCTACAGGCTCAAGATTTTCGATGCCTACCGTCCCCAGTGTGCCGTCGATTACTTTATGGAATGGGCAAAGGACACTGCCGACGTCAGGATGAAGGAATACTTCTATCCTGAACTTGACAAGTCCGTACTGATTCCTCAAGGATACATTGCCCGGAGGAGCGGGCACACCCGCGGCTCCACGATAGACCTGACACTGTTTGATATGGAAACGGAAAAGGAGGTGGATATGGGCTGCACCTTCGATTATTTCGGAGTGGCTTCGCATCCTGACGTGCTGCCCGGCCAGGAGGCGGGCTCATACAAGCCCATCACCGAAGACCAATATCACAACAGGATGATACTCCGCAACGCTATGCTGCGCCACGGCTTCAAGCCCTACGACTGCGAGTGGTGGCATTTCACGCTGGAAGATGAGCCTTTCCCCGACACTTACTTCACCTTCCCGGTCAGCGCCTCATCGATATCAGGATGATATGAAGAAAACATATTTATGGCAGCATCAAGCCCGGCAAATATGCCGGCTTCGTCATTCCGGATACCGATATGCTGACCTGTGACTCGAAAAAAGTTCTTATTTTTGTGAAAACTCCCGCGTTTTTTGCCGGGAAGAATATCTGAAGAAATGGGATTGAAACAAATTCTGGGCCTTGGTGATTTCGCCCAGGTGGGCTTCGTGGTGAATGACATCGAGGCCACCAAAAAGAAATACTCCCTGTTATTCGACTGTGCTGAACCCGAAGCGCGCATCTGCGGTGAATACGAGGTCATGCAGACAAAAGTATTCGGCAAGAGCGCCCCTGAGGCCAACTGCAAGCTGGCTTTCTTCGACCTTTTCCCCGGCGTCCAACTGGAACTCATTGAGCCCAACGAAGCGCCTTCCGTATGGCGTGACCATCTCGACAAATATGGAGAAGGCATCCACCATATCGCCTTCCATGTCAAGAACGGTGACGAGGTTATCGGGCGTCTGAAGAAGGAATTCGATGCAGAGGTGGAACAGGAAGGCTTCTACGGTGATGCAAGCGGCCGCTATGTCTACCTCTCACTCCACAGGGACCTCAAGTGCAGAATAGAACTTCTCGAAAGTTTCAACAGTTGAGTTATTCAAGTTTCGCGAACCATTTCAAAACAGGTTCTCAAGAGCCATGAACTTTTTCAGGCTTTCGGCCATCATTGCCTTTTTCACCCTTGCGGCCTGCTCTCCGGAAGGGTTGAGGACTGCCAGCCCCGAGTCAATGGGCATTGACCCGTACGGTTTTGTCCTCGTGGATTCGATAGTGGAAAGATCCATAGCCGACGGCAATATGGCAGGAGCTGCAGTAGCTGTGGTTCGCAGGGACAGACTTGTTTTCCTAAAGGCCTACGGCAACAGGCAGCTCGTCCCGGAAGTGGAGCCTATGACAACGGAAACGATGTTCGATATGGCCTCCTGCAGCAAGTGCATAGGCACGACGCTGGCCTTTATGAAACTCATCGAAGACGGCAAAGTCCGCCTGCACGACTATGTCGATCAATATATCCCCGATTTCAAGCCCTGGGTGGGAGAAACCGTACGCAGGATAACTGTGGAGCAACTGCTTACCCACAGTTCCGGGCTGCCGCCTGAAGTCGATGCACAGGCAATGAAGACTCTCTTTGGCGAGAACTGCCCGGATTCCCTTATGCGCCACATAGCAACCGAAGTGCCACGCAGTTTCGAGCCGGGAACAGATTATCTCTACAGTTGTCTGAACTTTATCACCCTACAGCATATTCTTCAGAACGTTACAGGTATGAAGCTGTGCGACTACGCGCAGAATAACGTATTCGACGCGCTCGGGCTGAAACACACGATGTACCTGCCGCTCGACAGGGAAATTCCGGAGGAAATCCTGCATCTGATTGCTCCCACGCAGGTTCAGGATGACGGACTCCCTCTGCGGGGCAAGGTGCACGACCCCACTGCACGCATCTGCAACTGGGGCAACTCCGGCAATGCCGGAGTGTTCTCCACCGCAGAAGACTGCGCCGTGTTGGCAGCCGCGCTTATGGGTGGAGGCAAGGTCAACGGACACCGCGTGCTTTCTCCCCTCACCGTGGACCTTATGGTTGCCGTGCCCGATGATATGGCACCCGGCATAGGGCGCGCTTTGGGCTGGGACAACCGATCCAATTCCGCCGGCCTGAAAGGCGATCTGACAAGCCGCACCCGCACCATCTGTCACACCGGCTACACGGGGCCATCTATAGTCATAGACCTTGAAAACCAGCTGGCCATAATCATCCTGGCCAACCGCTGCCATCCCGAGGACAGCGGCAACCTCAGCCGCACCAGGGCTGCAATCGCCAACGCGGTGGCCGGGCACTTGGAAAGATGAGGCTTGAGTCAGTGGAGATCGGCAATAATGACGGAAAGTTCGAGCCATCTGGTCTCCTTTTCGTCTATCAGCGCCATCAGTTCCTCAATGCGGCGTGAAGCCGCCTGCAGTTCCCCGTACTCCATCGTACCGGCGCTCATTGCCTCCTCGAGGCTTTTCTTCTCCGCCTCGAGAGCCGGCAGTTCGGCCTCCAGGGCCTCAAGTTCGCGCTGCTCCTTCCAGGTCAGGCGTCGGGGTCTGGCGGGAGCGTCATTCTGCTTCCGCGGAGATGGTTCCGCGGCCGTTTGCTCGGCATCGGTCCTTCCTGCCGTGCCCTTCATTGCATAGGGTGATGATGCCAGATATTCGCTGAAAGGCCCCACATAGTCCTTCACGAGCCCTTCGCCACAGAATACCAGAAGGTGATCGCAGATGCGGTCCATAAAATGTCTGTCGTGGGATACGACTATCAGTGTGCCCTTGAACTCCAGCAGATATTCCTCAAGAATGTTGAGCGTCACAATGTCAAGGTCGTTGGTGGGCTCGTCGAGGATGAGCAGGTTCGGCTCGCTCATCAGCACAGTCAGAAGATAGAGCCTGCGCCTTTCACCGCCGGAAAGGCGTCCCACCCTTGTGGAAAGCATATCGTGCGGAAAGAGGAAACGTCCCAGCAGTCTGGTGTCGTTGACTGTTTCCAGAACGGTCTGGTCTTCCTTGAATTCCATACCGTCCTGACGGTAATATCCTATCTTTATGGAGTCCCCGCGCTCGACGGCTCCGCAGGTTGCCGTCAGCTCTCCGGCGAGCAGTTTGACGAAGGCGGTCTTCCCCACCCCGTTCGGGCCTACGACCCCCACCTTCTCGTAACGCTGGAAATTGTAATCGAAACCGTCCAGCAGGCGCTTTCCGTCAAGAACGAGGGAAACGTTCTTGCAGTCGATGATCTTGGTGCCGAGACGAGAAGCGCCTCCAACCCCCTCCATCGAGACACGGTTGGTGACATAACTCTGCGAGGCGCGTTCAGAGAGAGAGTGGAACGCGTTTATGCGATACCGGGCCTTCCCCGAGCGGGCGCAGGGGGTGGCGTGAATCCACTCCAGCTCACGGCGAAGGATATTCCTCACCCTCTCAGTCTCAGCATTGTAGTTCGCTATCCTTTCTGAGCGTTTTTCAAGATAATTGCTGTAGTCGCCACGGTAAGTGTACACCGCTCCGTGGTCGAGTTCCATCACGGTGTTGCAGACCCTGTCGAGGAAATAACGGTCGTGAGTGACCATCAGCAGAGTGCAGCGGCTGCGGCGGAGGCAGTTCTCGAGATATTCGATGGCCGCCACGTCGAGATGGTTGGTGGGCTCGTCCATTATCAGGAAATCGGCATCAAGGGCCAGAAGTTCGCTCAGTGCCACCCTTTTGATCTCGCCTCCTGAAAGGGAGGACATAGGCGCGTCGTCCAGATTGAATCCGGTCAGCAGTTCGCTGACACGCTGCCGGAAGATTTCCACGAATTCGGGTGACATACGTCCCGTGTGCTCACGGCTGTGCCTTTCAATCTGCTCCCTTACGGTAAGCGAGGGGTCATAATCATAGTCCTGCTCAAGGAAGGCTATGCGTATATCCTTCAGAAAGAGAACCTTCCCTCCTGAGTCGGACTTGTCCTGCCCGGCAAGTATGCGCAGCAGAGAGGTCTTTCCGGTACCGTTAGGCGCAACGAGGGCGATCTTGTCGCCCTCGTTGATATTGAACGCTATATGTTCAAACAGCACCTTCGGTCCATAGGACTTCGAGATGTTCTCTATCTGAAGATAGCTTGCCATTTATTTGAGGATTTCCTTCAACGCCGTACCGTATATCAGGTAACTTGTGTTGCCGGCAATGGTGCCTTCGTTCTGTCCCCAGAAGAACGGCCAGTCGTCGTAGTTCTCAAAATGGTCGGGATGGCGGAAGAGCACTCCTGGAGCCACATTCCCGGGGATGAATGAAAAGTCAGCCCTGTTGTTGCCGTAGAACACGGATTTCGGACGTGCAGCTCCGACGGCGGCCACGAGAGAATAGTTGTGATAGGGATGACAGCCGAAAAGGAAGTCGGCTACTCGCAGAGCGTAGTCAGGCGAGATGATGTCGGGATAGTAGAGGCTTGCAAATGCAAGTGCGGTACCGAACTGCACCACTGCTCCGCCGCCTGCCCAGTTGCCGAGTCCGATGGGGACGCCGTAGGGGTTGTCATTGCGTATGCTGTCGGCGTATTCCTTGTACTGAACGACATAGGGGCGAAGTTTTTCGCGATACTGGTCCCCGAGATAAGGAACGGCATCCAGTGCCGTCTGGAACATCCAGGCAACGTTTCTGTCAAGTATGTTCCAAATCTGCTGATCAAACTGATCAAGATATTTCTGCTCGCCGGTTGCCACATAGAGCGAGAGGTTGGCGCCCACGTTGCCCATACCGCGCATAGGATTGAACTGCATCGGAGCATTGTCCTTCCTTGACTCCATAATGGCGTTCGCCTCCTCGAGAAGTCTCTTGGACTGGGTCAGCGCCCTTTCGGCGAGCTGGTCATCGTAGCCCTTGAGCACACGGCTCACTCCGGCGAACATCGTCGCGGCGTTGAAATCGAGCGAGGGATTGCGGCTCGTGAATGCCCAGAGGTCGTCGGGAGTGCCGCTGCTGCGTCCGTCAGCTGATTTCTGATAAGGCTTCAGAGATGGATCGTAGTGAAGCCCGTCAGTGATGGCGGCGGCGTCACCCAGGTGGTGGTAGTTGTCGAGGACCGAATTGGAAAGGGTCTGCGCCATATGTCCGATCTGCTCGGCCTGAGCCACGAGGTTAAGAGTGCCGTGCTTGAGATACTGGATAACGTCGGGAGTCCCGTCGGGACGGTGCAGGTCCACGAAACGCTGGTCCTCGTCCACGAAGGTCTCGTCCCTTTCGGGTTTGAAATTGTCCCAGATAGAAACGAAGTTCTGCACGACGCTGATGTTGGAGCCTGTCTCGATGTCAAAATCACCGGCATCGAAGAAGCCTCCCACGTTGAGTCCGGGGATAAGCTGCAATGCCTTGTATTTCGTATCGGTGGTGGGACCCTGCCAGTGGAGGTCGAAGTGGTCGGTGTTTTCGGGAGCCTGAAGATAGCCCTCCTTGAAGGGTTCGCCGTGCCAGATGCGGTAGCCCTCGTTGACCGTCATATGGTTCATATGGATAGGAATCCAAACGTCGCTTGTAGCATCGGTTATCTTGTCATAGACGGTGCCGTCGATAATGAAATTGCCGGTACGCGTCTGGCCGTACTGTATGAAGTAGATGCCCGGCTCGGTCACGGCCGAGAAGTCGAACTTGACATATCTGTACTTGTACCAGTCGCCCCAGAGCGAGGTGGCGCCGGTGAAGGCCTTCTTGATGGAACCGTCTTCACATACTCTGTAGATGGTGGCGGAAGAGCGGACCCTGTCATTTCTGTCGAGTTCCACGACAGCCTCCTTGCGGGCGTCGGGAAGGTAGCCCATCTGTGAGAATCCGATATTGGGTTCGCGCACCCAGCCGTTCACGGAATTGGGCTCTACGGTCCAGCAGACCACCTTGCCGGTCTTGCCTGCGGGAAGGTCGCTGCGCAACACGTACCAGCCGTTCTGAGCGATGATGCGGCCGTCGTAGAGGCTGAGCTCATTCTCTTCGGAACTTATCTTTATCATCCTTTCGGGAGCATCCGGCGCAAGGACGATGGAATGGCCCGTTTCCAGCGGAAGTGGATCGACAAACTGCCCCGTACCACGGTCATCCCAGGTCTTGTAGCCCTTGTACTGTCTTGCGTGCTCCCCGTTGGGACGTGCGGCGGTATTGCCTGCCGCATAGCGGGGGAAACGGTTCACGCGGCCATCCATCAGGAAGGTCTTGAGCCAGTACTGCGAGGGAAGGAATTCGATGTTGAAGCCTGCCTTGCCCACGAGTTCCTCCGGAAGGGGTTCGTCAAGCCACACCTCTATGTCGAAGGCATTGCCGTGGCCCTTGACAACAACTCTCGAATCGAAATCATAGTCATCATATCTGAGGCCGACTTCTATCGTGTTGGCTGCGCTGTCGACAACACGGCTGGTGGTGAATGGAACGAGATCCCACTGTTCAGGGGTCTTGGAAAGGCGGACGGCTCCACCCTGCACGGTGCGCACACCGTGGTGGATGATCTCGATGCCGGAGTTCTTTTCATCGTTGAACCCGCCGTTGAAGGTGTTGCTGTAAACCAGGACATTGACTCCACGTCTCTCGAAATAGCCGAGATCATTGACCGAGAGAGCCTGCTCCTGAGCGGTGGTGCAGGCAACCAGGGTTGTCACTGCAAGCAGTAAGAGGAAATTTCTTTTCATAGGGGAATGCTGTATATCTGTTTGCTGTTATTCTTTGATTATGATCACCGCACCGTCGTCGGGGCCGACAGAGATGCGGGTACGCAGGCCTTCGGAGAGGACGGGCAGGCCTTCCCTGTCGGATGAGATGACACTGACCGACGCTCCTTCCGGAACGGTGATTCCTCCCTCGGAGAGAATCTCACTTACCTTTTTGCGGTCATAGAGGCTGCCTTCGCTGTTTGCGACGGCGACATAGGTGACATTGCCGTGCCTGCGGGCCAGGACAGCATACCTGCCGGGATAGCCGCAGAGGAGTTTCGTGTCGTCCCAGGTCGTGGGCACTTCACGGAGGAAGTCGAGGCAGACTGTGGGCGCATCGGTAAGGTTGTTGGGCGCCAGGGCGAAATTTTGGACGGGATTCTGGAAGAGAACCGCAGTGGCGAGCTCGAAGGCGTCGCTTGTGCGGCGTATGCTGCCGGGGAACGGGCCGGGATGGGGCCTGTTGTTGCGGTTGAGATAACGGTTCAGGAAACAGCCGCCGAATTCCATACATCCGAGAGTGTTGCGGATGAAGGGATGGGTTGTGGCGGCGCGTGATTCGATGTCACATTCATATTGGCCGAAGACAAGGTTCTCGGAAGCCCGGACGGCTTCGCTGCCCACGTAATTGGGGTACATCCTTTCCCAGCCGCGGGGTATGGTGCAGCCGTGGAATATCACCATAAGGCCGTGGTCATCGGCGTCGCTCAGGATGGATTCGTAGTGACGCATCGTCTCCTGCTTGTCGCCTCCGAAGAAATCGACCTTGATGCCCTTCACGCCTATGCTTTCAAGCCATTTCATTTCCGCCTTGCGGGCGATATGGTCGCTCATCACGTCGACGGGGCTCTGTGTTATGTCGTTCCACCATCCGCTTGAACTGTACCACAGAATGACCTCCACTCCCAGCGAGGCGGCATATTTCACCATCTCTGCCATCCGTTCGCGGCCTATGGTCTGATCCCAGAGATTGTCCACGAGAACGAAGTCGAAACCGAGTGCGGCCGAGAGTTCTATGAACTTCACCTGATCGTCGTAGTTGATGCTCTGGTCCTGCCAGAGTATCCAGCTCCAGGTGCCCTTGCCGTAGGAATAGTCGTGCTCGCTGACATACCTCGGCTCCACGACGTCCCAGGTCACGGTGGTCTGGACAATGTCGGCAAGGCCACCTACCGTAACCGTACGCCAGGGTGTTGCGCCGGGAAGTGCGAAAGCAGGTTCGGAAGTACCGTTGCCGTTGTTCTCCTCAGCCATCGGGAAGGCTATGGAATAGCCGCCCGTTTCCGGGTTGAAATCGCTCAGACGGGAAGCGCAGTATCTGCTGTCGACACCTGTCTCGCTGACGAGAGTCCACACGTCACCGCTGCGGAAAAGGCAGGGAAAAGTGTAGCCGTGTCCGAACTGGGAGCGCTCGTCCATAGGGCGGTCATAGGTATAATATTCCTCGTAACTGGGCTTGGTGCGCTTCCATCCTGTCATCGCATCGGACTGCGGAGTGAGGAAGGTGGTTGTTCCATCGGGGAAGACGAATCCGGTCTTCTCCTCGAGGATACGGATGCTTGCTGTCTCACTGTCCTTGGGAATGAGGTAGCGGAACGCCACGTCGCGGGTGCTGACGCGGAACTCCACGGTGACCTCCCGGCCAAGGGGGTTGGTGAAGGTCACAAGGGCGCGGGTCGCCTCATAGTCAATGGAACTTTTCTTGATGCGGTCGCAGGTGTAGCTTTCACGGATGACGTCACTGTCAATGCCTTTCAGGGAAAGGTCGGAGTAGTCACCCGTATTGGCCACGAACCCCAGCGGGGACGGCAAAAGGGCAGTTTTTCCATCAACCTCAACGGAGTATGAGGAGCCGGCGAGAGACACCTTGACGCGTCCGTCGGGACTTGATATCTCATTGTGTTGTGCAAAAACGGCCTCGGCCAGAAAAACAAGAACAGCAAAGGGCAGCAATCTCTTCATATTCGTCAGACTTTAATCAGTTCATATTCACGTGAACCCAGTCCAATCTTCTCGCCGTGTTCGAGACTGCTCTTCCATTCCGCTTCGGGATTGGCGTTGCAGAAGTGATCGTGACGGTCGATGAAACCGGGGATTGCCAGATTGTCGGTGATGCGGGTGTTGGGGCTGGGCTCCAGCGCTATGCAGGCATCGACACAGGCCTGGTCGAGAGCGACAGGGTCGAACGAGGCGAACATTCCGACATCGGGGATGATGGGAACGTCATTCTCGGCGTGGCAGTCGCAGTTGGGGGAGACATCCACCACCAGGGAGATATGGAAATTGGGACGTCCGTCAAGAACGGCCTTGGTATATTCCGCCATACGCTTGTTGAGTATCTCGCTTGCAGCGTAGTTCTGGAACTCGACAGCATCGAAGTTGCAGGCTCCGATGCAGCGTCCGCATCCGACGCAGTTGTCATAGACAACAGTCATCTTGCGCTTCTTCTCATCGTAGAGAAGGCCTTCGTTTGCACATTCCTTCTGACAGGCGCGGCAGCCGCGGCAGAGGTCCTCGTGGATGACGGGCTTTCCGTTGCAGTGCATATCCTTCTTGCCGGCGCGGGAACCGCAGCCCATACCTATATTCTTTATTGCTCCGCCGAAGCCGGTGTTCTCGTGGCCCTTGAAATGGGAAAGGCTGATGATGATGTCTGCATCCATAACGGCGCGGCCTATCATCGCCTCCTTGATGTATTCACCGCCCTTGACCGGAACTGCTATGTCGTCGGTGCCTTTCAGCCCATCGGCTATGATTATGGGGCAACCCGCGCTCAGAGGAGAGAATCCGTTCTCCCAGGCGCAGTAGAGGTGCTCGATGGCGTTTTTCCTGGAGCCGACATAGAGCGTGTTGCAATCAGTCAGAAAAGGCTTTCCGCCCAGTTCACGTACCGTGTCGGCCACGGCCTTGGCATAGTTGGGGCGAAGGAAACTGAGGTTGCCCATTTCACCGAAATGCATTTTGATGGCGACAAACTTGCCGTTCATATCGATATCGGCGATGCCTGCAGCCTTGATGAGTTTCTTGAATTTTGTCGGGAGACCGTCGCCATACATCTTGGTACGGAAGTCGGTGAAGAATACTTTTGATTTGGACATAATATGGTACGTTAATTAGAATCCGAATGTTTCGAAAATAAAATTCCTGTGCCGGTCAGGCATACTGCCGAGATTGTATTCGACGAGCAGGAGCTTGACACAGGTATAGGGTCTGAGGGCCTCCCACACAGTCTGCATAGTCTGGCCGGGGCCGAAATACTTTTCCGCAAGACGGTCGTCGGAGAAGAAGTATTCCTTCGCGAAGGCGTCCCACACCTGACGGCCCTGCGCGGCATCGAAATGCATCTCCTTCTGCCGGAACTCCTCATCTGAAATCAGGCACACGCTCATCATCATACCGATATCCAGCAGAGGGAAGCCCGATGAGGCATATCCCAGGTCAATGAACAACGTTTCGTGGGGCGTGTCCATCGGCGCGCCGAAAGGAAGCGTGGAGATGACGTTGCCCACGTGCATATCGCCGTGCAGCATCGTTCCGCTGTCAGGAATGCTCCGTATGAAGGATTCGATGACAGCCTTCTGAGCGGCGTCGAAAGTGCGGCTGACCTCAAGCATATGGAGGAACTGCCGTTTCGCATCGGGGAACATCCCCTCGGGGGCGGGAGTGTTGTGGAAGACCTTGCACCATCGTGCGAAGTCGGCCGCGAATTCCGGAATACGCTCCGTCTCCTGTGAAATCATCCTGGCATAACTGCGCTTTCCGGCGATACGGCGGAAACGGATGCCTGTCCTGCTGCCATCGGTGACCAACTCTCCCGGCTTGGGTGAAGGTATGCCGAGATCATATACTTTCCTTGCCACTTCAAGCTCCTCGACTATGGGGCCGACCGGATAGTCCGTATTGTAGAGCTTTACCATCTCCGAGGCATCAGTGAGGGAGTCATAACTCTCTCCGTTTGCACCGGCGCCGGTAAGCCTGTATTGTGAAAGATCAATTTTTTCCATATTCTTACCTTTCCGCCTGTTGTACCAGGCTTTTGAAAATACTTAGAAATGAGCTGTCCCCGGCAGCCACGGATTTCTCGGGATGGAACTGCACTCCGAGGAAGTTCGAGAAGGCCGCATCGCTTCCGTCAGGCTCGATGGCCTCGACGACTCCGTCATCCGCCCAGGCCACTGCCCTGAATCCTGCGGGGACCCGCTTCACGCTCTGATGGTGGAAGGAGTTGACTTCCACATCTGTCGCGCCGAGCATGCCGGCCAGGCGGGAGTCGGGAAGAATGCGTATATGATGTCGGAGGGTGGTGTCCGGGAAATCGCTCTGATTGTGGAATACAATCCCGGATGCCGCAGTGTCGGCGAAGGGAGTGACCTGGGTGGGGATGTCCTGGTACAGGGACCCGCCATAGGCCACGCCGATGAGTTGCATCCCGCGGCATATGCCGAGCACAGGAATGCCGGCATCTCTGGCCACTGCAGCCAGTTTGAAATCGAATTCGTCACGGAGGGAGTCCACCCGCCCCATCTGGGGCAGAGGGTCTTCGCCATACCATTTCAGGGGATCGAAATCGGCGCCGCCCGTAAGAACAAGGGCATCAAGACGGCTCACGGCCCTGCGTATCCGGCGCTCGTCGGCAGTGAGCCTGACCGGCACGGGCCGGCCTCCGGCGGAGATGACCGCATCGAAATATGCCTGTGCGGCACCGAGTTCCGACCCGTCATTCTGGGAGGATATGCCGACAATCACCTGGTTGCCGGTGTTGAAATGGTTATATTTACATCCAGCCGGAGCCATTGAAAACAGGGCTGCAAGAGCCAGTGCGCACTTTTTATATTTCATATTCAAAAATAGGCACTTTCCCTGTAATTGGCAACAAAAATCCGATAAAAAGCGATTATTCGTACCGCAACGCGGAGATAGGGTCGATGGAGGAGGCCCTCAGGGCGGGCAGCACGCCGGAAGCAAGGCTCACAGCCGCACAGAGCGCCATAGCGGAAGCAATCCACTTCCACGGCATGACGGCGCTGAAATCAAGTGCCGCCGCTGTCAGATTGCCCGCCAGCAGCCCGAGCAGGACGCCCGCCGCGCCCCCTGTCAGGCCTATCAGCGACGACTCGCAGAGAAACTGCCGGCGAATGTCAGTGGAAGTTGCTCCCAGGGCCTTCCGCACACCTATCTCCCTGGTGCGTTCCCTGACTGCGACAAGCATTATGTTCATAAGGCCCGCCGCTGCGCCTATCAGGGTCAGCAGGCCTATGGCAAGGGCCGCAAGGGATATCGCCGACTTGAGGCTGTCGAGTTCCCGTGACATGGCCGAAGATACTGAGATCCTGAAATCGGCGGCATCGTCATCCGTCAGCCTGCGTATCCTCTTCATAAGAGACATCGCACACGATTCGGCTTCGGCGGCAAGGACGCCGGCTTCGGGGACAACCCACAGACGATAGGACAGCCCTTCATTGCCCGGACGCGCACGGGCCAGCGAAAGCGGCACGACTACAATGTCATCGAGACCTCCTCCGAACACGGAGCCATAGCGTTCGAGAGCACCCACCACCTGCAGTTTCATACCCTGCACGGTAATGCTTCCGCCCACTGCCGTTGCTGAGCCATAAAGGCTCTCAAGGATGTTCCTGCCTATGATACAGACCGGAGCCGCGGATTCAAGGTCGGCCTCCGTCAGACCCCTGCCCTGCTCCAGCGAACCTCCGGCGACGGCCAGATAGTTGCAGTCGGCGCCTATGACCTGCACGTTCGGAGGGGTGCGCGCATCAGTGGAGCTGACAACGCAGCCGTCATCCGCAAATGCGAACACGGAAACCATCGAAGGAATCCTTTCGACAAAGGATTCCTTGAAGGACATCACCTGTGAGAAGGTGAGTTCGGGCCCGTTGACAACCCGCCTCCGGGAAAGGTTCCCGTCCGTGACGGATTCCGCGCCTCCGTAGTCCGGTCTTATGACAAAGGAACCGGCTCCGAAACGGGTGAAACTTCCGGCCACTTCGTCCGAAAGCGCCTCAACCGCAGTCTCGATGCCGACGATGGACATTATGCCCACCGCAATGACGGACACCGTAAGAACCGTTCTCAACCGTGATGCGGACATCGACCTGACTGCCGCCCTGAGACTCTCCGCAAGAGTCGCGGAGGTCCTTCCCGCCCTGCCGGCGGGGAAACCGCACATATCTTTCGCCACCATACCTGTTCAATTTTACAAATTATCCTTGAACAACAAAGATGGACAAAGGTAGAAAATAAACTTGAAAAATTGGCCGCCTTGCCCTAAATTTGCAACGCAATCTATCGCCTGCGTTTTTGGCGGTATTGCCTGATACCGAAAGTTATGGAACACAATGACAAAGAAAACCGCCGTCAGTACAACCGACAGGGCGGATCACCCGTGAGGGCGAGGAACAATGAACACGGCCGTCAGGGCTTCTCACACGACGGTCAGAGGTCTTACGGAAGGAGAAGAAACGACGAATCAGACGGACAAAGGCCGCAGGGAGGCAGAAGCCGTGGAGGTGAAAAGCCGCAGTGGGGCGAAAGGAAACAGTATGGTGAAAGGAGGCAGTTCGGCGAAAGACCGCAATACGGAGAGAGGAAACAGTTCGGCGAAAGGCCGCAGTACGGTGAGAGGAAACCTTACGGAGCAAAGGACGGGAAGCCCCACGTTCAAAGGCTCAAGACATACAAGAGGCACGACGAGCCCCAGGTCCACCCCAATCAGAAGAACACCGATCCAAGCATCGTGCGTCTGAACAAGTTCATAGCCAACAGCGGAACCTGCTCGAGAAGAGAGGCCGACGAATACATCCAGGCCGGCCTTGTAACTGTCAACGGGACCGTGGTCACCGAACTCGGCACCAAGGTCAACATCGGTGACGACATCCGTTTCAACGGTGAAAGGCTGAAGGGCGAAAAGAAAGTATACATCGTGATGAACAAGCCCAAGGGATTCGTGACCACCACCAGCGACCCTCACGCTGACAAGACGGTGATGGACCTTATAAATCCCGACCTCTGCCCCCAGCGGATATTCCCCGTAGGGCGCCTCGACAAGGACACCACCGGAGTGCTGATGTTCACCAATGACGGCAACCTTGCCGAAAAGCTCTCCCACCCCTCCAACAACAAGAAGAAGATATATCAGGTCAAGACCGACCACCCCGTCAACAAGGAGGACTTCGAACATCTGCTGACCGGTGTGGAACTCGAGGACGGGCTTGCCGCAGCCGATATGCTGTCATACCTTGAAGGCGATATGTGCCAGCTCGGAATAGAAATCCACAGTGGCCGCAACCGCATCGTCCGCCGTATGTTCGAGGCTCTCGGCTACAGGATAAAGACCCTTGACAGGGTATACTTTGCAGGCCTCACAAAGAAGAACCTGCGCCGCGGCGCCTGGAGATTCCTCGAGGAGAGTGAGGTCAATATGCTTATAATGGGTTCATTCCAATAGAACAAGATATGGACCGGGAAAAAAATCACAGGTCGGGTTTCGTCAACATCATCGGCAACCCCAACGTAGGGAAATCCACCCTGATGAACGCCCTCGTCGGAGAGAAGCTCTCCATAGTGACGGCCAAGGCCCAGACCACCCGTCACCGCATAATGGGCATCGTCAACGGGGATGACTACCAGATAGTCTATTCCGACACGCCGGGGATCCTGAAACCCAACTACAGGCTCCAGCAGTCGATGATGGACTTCGTCGACACCGCCATTGGCGACGCCGACGTGATACTCTACGTCACCGACGTCTTCGAGAAAAGCGACAAGAACATCGAATACATCGATAAGCTGAACCGCGTGGAATGCCCTGTCGCCCTGGTCATCAACAAGATAGACAAATCCACGCAGGAGGAGGTCAACGATCTGTGGGCCCACTGGCACGAGCTTGTGCCCCGCGCCGAGATATTCGCGGCATCCGCGCTGGAGAAGTTCAATCTGGAAAGCATCTTCGACTACATCGTCGGCGCGCTGCCCGTCAGCCCTCCGTGGTATGACAAGGACACCTTCACCGACAGGAATATGAGATTCTTCGCATCGGAGATAATCCGTGAGAAGATACTGCTTAACTACGCCAAGGAGATACCCTACTGCACCGAGGTCGTCATCGAGACCTTCAAGGAAGGAAAGGAAAGGTACGACATCGGCGCGGTCATCTACGTGATGCGCGAGACGCAGAAAGGCATCATCATCGGCAGAGGAGGTTCCGCCCTTAAGAAGGTGGCGACCGAGGCCCGCATCGATATGGAAGCATTCTTCGACAGGAAGGTGTTTCTGGAAATATTCGTCAAGGTCGACACCGACTGGCGTGAGGACAAGAGAAAACTGAGGAAGTATGGCTATATTCTAGACTAAGGCTATGGAAGAAGACTACCGCGACATCGAACTTCAGGACGAAGAAATGGGAAACGCCGAAGGCGTCGAAGAGCAGGACGACGGACTGGTCGGGAAGACCGGCGACAGCGATGCAGAGCGTTTCGGCAAGCTGATCAACGACGGCGAGCAGAAGTACAAGCTCTCGGGCATGTTCAAGGACTGGTTCCTCGACTACGCGTCATACGTCATCCTGGAAAGGGCCGTACCCCACATCGACGACGGCCTGAAGCCGGTTCAGCGGCGCATCCTCCACGCCATGAAGAAGGGGGACAACGGCAAGCTGCACAAGGTTGCCGGCATAGCCGGGGACACTATGAAATATCATCCCCACGGTGACGCCTCGATCAAGGACGCTCTCGTCCAGCTGGGGCAGAAGGGCCTTATGATCACCTGCCAGGGCAACTGGGGCAACATCATCACAGGCGACTCCGCTGCCGCGGGACGATACATAGAGGCAAAACTCAGCGAATTCGCTCTCGAGGTGGCCTTCAACTCCAAGATAACGGAATGGGTTCCGTCATACGACGGCGAATCCCTCGAGCCCGTCAACCTGCCTATGAAGTTTCCGCTCCTTCTCGCGCAGGGTGCAGAAGGAATCGCAGTGGGTCTGGCATCCAAGATCCTTCCTCACAACTTCAACGAACTGCTGGACGCCAGCATCTGCGCGCTGCGCGGAGAGGAGTTCACCCTGTACCCCGATTTCCCCACCGGAGGACTTGCCGACTGCACCCGCTACAACGGCGGTATGCGCGGCGGTCAGGTCAAGGTGCGCGCCCGCATCGAGAAGCTTGACAAGCACACCCTCGTCATAACGGAAGTGCCTTTCGGTGTCACGACCGACGACTTGAGGGACAGCATAGTCAAGGCCAGCGACGCCGGCAAGATAAAGATCAGAAAGGTTGAGGACAACACGTCCAGTAAGGCCCGCGTGGTGGTCACCCTCAACAACGACATATCCCCTGACAAGACCATCGACGCCCTCTACGCGTTCACGTCCTGCGAAGTGTCCGTCAATCCCAATTCCTGTGTCATCATGGACGGAAAGCCGCACTTCATGCCAGTGGAGGACATCTTGCGGTACAACGCGGCTCACACAAGGGACCTTTTCAAGCGCGAACTCGAAATAGTGCTCGATGAACTCGAATCCGACTGGCATTTCAGTTCCCTGGAGAAAATATTCTTCGAGAGGAAGATATTCCGCATACTGGAAAACGACGCGAAGACCTGGGAGGACCAGCTGGATGACGTCACTGAAGGTATGATGCAGTATCAGGACCTCCTGCGCAGGCCCATCACCAGGGACGACATACTCAGGCTGGTGGAGAAGCCCGTAAGAAAGATTTCCCGCTTCGACATCAAGGCCGCTGAGGAAAGGATACGCGGCATCGAGAAGAAGATAGCCGATGTGAAGCACAATCTCAAGCACCTCACCGAATACACCATCGACTACTTCAACCATCTCAAGGAGAAGTACGGCGCGGCGTTCCCCCGCCAGACCGAGATAACGTCGTTCGAGGCCATCCAGGCGACCAAGGTTGTGGCCAACAACGCCAAGCTCTACATCAACCGCGAGGAAGGTTTCATCGGCACCCAGCTCAAGAAGGACGACCAGGCCGAATACGTGTGCGACTGCTCCGACATCGACGACATAATAGTGTTCCTCAAATCGGGAAAATACATCATCACCAAGATATCGCCCAAGGCCTTTGTGGGCAAGAAGATCATCCACGCCGCGGTTTTCAACCGCAACGACAGCAGGACCGTTTACAACGCAGTCTACCGCGACGGGCGTGGAGGCACCCTCTATGCCAAGAGGTTCGCGGTGACGGGCATCACCAAGGACAAGGAGTACGACCTCACCCAGGGCAAGCCGGACTCCTCCGTCGTATGGCTCACCGCCAATCCCAACGGCGAGGCCGAAGTGCTCAAGATCTTCTACAAGCCCAAGCCCAAGCTCAAGAAGCTGGTGGACGAGTATGATTTCGCCCAGCTCGCCATAAAGGGCCGTTCGTCAAGAGGCAATATCCTGACACGCAACCTGGTGGCAAGGATACAGCTCAAGTCGAAGGGTGTCTCCACCATAGGCGGCAAGAACATCTGGTTCGACACCGACATAGCCCGTCTGAACGAGGACGGCCGCGGTGTGCTGCTCGGGGAATTCGTGGACGGCGAACACATCCTGGCCATTTGCAAGGACGGCACCTTCTACACAACCTCCTTCGACCTCAGCAACCGCTTCCAGGGCGAACTTCTCCGCGTTGAGAAACTCGATACCGGAAAGACCTGGTCGGCCCTGTACTGGGACAATGACGCCAAGGCGTTCTACATAAAGAGATTCCCCTTCGAAGTAAGCGACAATATGCCGCAGAGTTTCATCTCGGAGGCAAAAGGCTCATATCTGCTCGAGATCAGCGACGACGCATATCCTCAGCTGGAACTGACTTTCGGCGGACGGAACGAGGGGCGTCCCAACGAACTGATAGACGTTGAGGACTACATAGGCAGGAAGAGTTTCAAGGCCAAGGGCCGCAAGGTGACCTACTTCGAGACTTCGGCCATCACTTTCGCCGAACCTCTCGAAAAGGAGGCTCCCGAATCGCCCGACATACCGGAAGACATTCCCGATGACATTCCCGATGACATCCCGGAAGACATCCCGGAGGACATCCCCGCCGATACCCCGGACATTCCGGGCGATGACGGCCTGCCGGACTTCCCCGATGATGAGGAAGCAATAGAGCTGACCCTGTTCTGATTATGAACATATCGATAATAGGTTTCCCTTTCGCCGGAAAGACCACCTTCGGCAAATGGCTGGCAAAGGTCTCCGACTGCGAGTTCCTCGACCTGGACAAGGTCATCGAGGGAGCGGTGGGCAACATTGACAGGTTTATCGTGGAGAACGGCGAACAGGCCTTCCGCCGCCTCGAGGCCGAGACGCTCAAGCAGATACTTGCCTCAGGAGCCGACAATCTGGTGATAGCCACCGGCGGAGGAGCGCCCACCTGGCCATCCACCGCGCAGATGCTCGTCAGGAGCACCAAGGTCATCTGGCTCGACGTCCCCTTCGAGACCATACTCGAGCACGCCGGTGAGGAGATCGTCCACCGGGCCGTCTTCAAGGACTGCGCATCATTGGCGGACATACGTCAGATATATGACAGCAGGAAGGATATCTACGCCTCGATAGCGCAGATAAGATTCAACCCCCAGGAAAAATCAGAATAGGTCGTCCCGGTTCTTGATGTCCCTTACACGCAGCTGTATGTTCGCTATGCCGCGGTAGTAGTTCTCCGCGATGGAATAGCAGATGTCCACGGGATTTCCCGCGTGGATGTGGTCGAAGTGCTCAGTGCGGTTGAACGCTATTGCGGAGATGTAGCGGTACGGCTCGTCCTCCTGTATGAGTTCGAGCTTTAGATGGCCGGAATCGGAACCGACCTTGCGGCCGTTTCCGTTGTCATAGACGTTCTCCGTAATGAACACGGGGGAATGATTGCCGGGGCCGAAGGGCTGGAACTGTTTCAGGATGCGGAAGAACTTGGGAGTTATCTGCTTGAAATCAAGGAAAGAGTCGATATGCACTATCGGGGTGAGAAGATCGTCGGTGATTTTCTCCTCGACATATTTCTCGAACCTTTCGCAGAACGGCCGGAAGTTCTCCTCCTTCAGCGTGAGGCCCGCCGCATACATATGTCCTCCGAAGTTTTCGAGAAGGTCCGCGCAGGACTCGATGGCGTCGTAGAGGTCGAAGCCTGAAATCGAGCGGGCGCTTCCGGTAATGAAATCACCGGATTTGGTGAGCACTATGGTCGGACGGTAGTAGGCCTCCACCAGACGCGACGCCACTATGCCCACAACGCCCTTGTGCCAGGCGGGATTGTACACGATGGTGGATTTCTTCAGGTCGAAATCCTTCTGCTTGCGCACGGTCTCTATGGCTTCGCGGGTAATCTCGCGGTCGATGCTCTTGCGGTCGTTGTTATGTTCGTTGATTTCGGCTCCTATGGCCCTGGCGGCTTCATCCGTACGGGAAGTCAGCAGGTCCACCGCAATGCGGCCGGATTCCATACGCCCTGCAGCATTGATTCTGGGGCCTATCTTGAACACTATCTCGTCGATGGTGATGATATGCTTCTCCAGGCCGGATAGCCGTATCATGCTGGCGAGCCCCTTTCTGGGGTTCTCGTTGAGCTGCTTGAGCCCGAAGAATGCCAGGATCCTGTTCTCCCCGGTGACGGAAACAAGGTCGGAGGCAATGCTGACGGCGAGCAGGTCCAGCAGAGGTATTATCTCCTCGAAGGGTATGCCGTTGCGCTGCGAGTATGCCTGGACGAGCTTGAAGCCGACGCCGCATCCGGAAAGGTCGTCGAACGGATAATGGCAGTCCTCCCTCTTGGGGTCCAGCACCGCGACGGCGGGGGGAAGCTCGAGGTCGGGAAGGTGATGGTCGCAGATGATCATATCTATGCCGAGCGAGCTGGCATACTTGACCTTCTCGACGGCCTTTATGCCGCAGTCGAGGGCGATGATCAGGGTGAATCCGTGGGCCTTGGCCCAGTCTATGCCCTGATAGGACACTCCGTAGCCTTCGGAATAGCGTTCGGGGATGTAATAGTCGATGTTGGAGGTCAGCTGACTCAGGAAGGTATATACCAGCGCCACGGCCGTGGTCCCGTCAACGTCGTAGTCTCCATAGACCAGGATGTTCTCCTTTGCGCTGACGGCCTTCTCAAGCCTTTCCACGGCACTGTCCATATCCTTCATCAGGAAAGGGTCGTGCAGGCGGTCAAGCGAAGGGCGGAAGAACTCGCGGGCCTGGTCGAAGGTCTTGATGCCACGCTGCACCAGCAGATTTGCAAGCACCTGGTCAATACCGACCTCGGCCGCAAGCTGCCTTACAAGGGCCGGGTTGCCCGGCTCGCTGACTATCCATTTCCTTTCGACTGACATATTCGCAAAGTTAGAATAAAAACGGCATATTATCAAAAATCAAGCCGATTTTCATTATATTTGCAATTCGGATATTCTCTTATAGATTGTAAGTATAATAGATAGATATAATGGAAAACATCGAACTCAACGAACAGGAAGCCGGCCGCCGCGCGTCGCTGCAGGCCATCAGGGATCTCGGCATCAACCCCTACCCCGCCGAACTGTACCCGGTGAACACGACCGCAGAGGAGATTCTCTCGGGATACGATCCCGGGCAGGGCAACTTCTCGAGCGTTTGCATCGCCGGAAGGATGATGAGCCGCCGCATTATGGGAGCCGCATCCTTCATCGAACTGATGGACCACACGGGACGCATCCAGGTCTACGTGAAGCGTGACGAGATATGCCCCGAAGAGGACAAGACCCTCTACAACACCGTTTTCAAGAAACTGCTCGACATAGGCGACATCATCGGCATCGAGGGATACGCCTTCATCACCCAGACAGGCCAGCTGTCCGTGCACGCCAAGTCGCTGAAGGTACTGAGCAAGTCCCTCCGCGTGCTTCCCATCGTCAAGGAGAAGGAAGGCGAGGTGTTCGATGCGTTCTCGGACCCCGAGCTGCGCTACCGCATGCGCTATGTGGACCTGATAGTCAACCCCCAGGTGAGGGAGACCTTCGTCAAGCGCAGCCGCATCATCACCACTATGCGGAAGTTTTTCGATGACCACGGCTATCTGGAGGTCGAGACCCCCATACTCCAGCCCATCCCCGGAGGAGCAAGCGCCCGTCCCTTCATAACGCACCACAACACCCTTGATGTGGATCTCTACCTGCGCATCGCGGACGAACTCTACCTCAAGCGCCTCATCGTGGGCGGATATGCCGGCGTGTATGAGTTCAGCCGCAACTTCCGCAACGAGGGTATGGACCGCACCCACAATCCCGAATTCACCTGTATGGAGATATACGTCGCCTACAAGGACTACATCTGGATGATGGACTTCACCGAGAAGATGATCCAGACCGTGGCCATGGCCCTTCACAACGACACCAAGGTCACCATAGGCGACAACGTCATAGACTTCAAGGGCCCCTACAGGAGGCTTCCGATGCTTGAGGCCATCAGGCAGTACGCCGGAGTGGACATCGAGGGAATGACTGAGGATCAGTTGCGCGAAGCCTGCCGCAAGCTCAACGTGGAGACCGACCCTTCGATGGGATACGGCAAGCTGGTGGATGCCATCTTCGGCGAATATGTCGAAGGCAAGCTCATCCAGCCGACATTCATCATCGACTACCCCGTGGAACTTTCACCTCTCACCAAGAGACACCGTTCGAACCCCGCTCTGACCGAACGCTTCGAACTGTTCGTCAACGGGAAGGAGCTTGCCAACGCATACAGCGAGCTCAACGATCCCATCGACCAGCTGGAACGTTTCCAGGACCAGCTCAAGCTCAAGGAACACGGTGACGACGAGGCTATGTACATCGATATGGATTTCGTACGCGCCCTCGAATACGGTATGCCCCCCACCTCCGGTATGGGCATAGGCATCGACCGCCTTGCAATGTTCATGACCGGCGCCCAGACCATACAGGACGTGCTTTTCTTCCCCCAGATGCGTCCCCAGAAGAGCAAGAAGGCCCAGCAGGAGGAGGATACCGCCGAAAACGCCTGACGTGTTATGCAGCCCCTTTCAATCACATCCACCCGTAACGAACGGATAATGGACCTTGCGCGCCTCTGCTCGAGTTCGAAGGAACGCAGACAGCGCGGGGTCTTCGTGGTCGAGGGGCTCAAGGAAACGCTCCGTTGCGCTGAAAGCGGCTACAGGGTTGAGGAGATATTCTTCTGCCCCGACCTGCTTGACATATCCCTTGTGGAAGGCCTTTGCGGAAACGTTACGGCGGTCAGCCGCAATGTCTATGCAAAACTGGCCTACCGCGATTCCACCGAAGGCGTGATGGCCGTGGTGAAGGAACGCCGCCTGGCGCTTTCCGACATAAGGCTTTCCGAAAACCCGCTCATAGCGGTGCTCGAGAGCGTCGAAAAGCCGGGCAATCTCGGTGCCGTGCTCAGGACGGCCGATGCCTGCTCGCTGGATGCCGTGCTGGTATGCGACCCTCTCACCGACATATACAACCCCAACGTGATAAGGGCCTCGCTCGGAGGTGTCTTCACCACGCAGGTGGCTGTCTGCACGTCGGAGGATGCAATCAGATGGCTCAAGGCTGGCAGGATATCGATATTCACCGCACAGCTCCAGGATTCGCTGCCATACTATGACACCGACTTCAGGGGGCCGTCGGCGATAGTGATGGGCACCGAGCACGACGGGCTCACGGACATATGGCGCAAGGCGGCCGACAGGCACATACGCATCCCTATGCTCGGCCGGCTCGACTCGCTCAATGTATCCGTATCCACGGCGGTGCTGTGTTATGAAGCCCTGAGGCAGAGGCGATGAAACTGGGACTCATAGGCTACCCCATCAGCCGGA
This sequence comes from Bacteroidales bacterium, assembly GCA_045600965.1. Taxonomy (GTDB): domain Bacteria; phylum Bacteroidota; class Bacteroidia; order Bacteroidales; family UBA932; genus RGIG6374. Next base: position 23,001 of record JAZRYW010000037.1, read on the forward strand.
GCAAGTCTCCGGAACTGTTCCGAAAGCTCCATCCGGAAGGCGGGAACACATACAGCCTCATCGAGGAGCCCGTTTTCGGGACGGCCTGGGAAAGGTTCATTGAAGAATTTGACGCTGTGAACGTCACAGCTCCGTTCAAGGAGGATGCGCTCAAGGCAGCTGACCTCGCTGAGGACAACTGTCTCAGGATAGGAGCAGCCAATGTGCTGGTGCGTCACGGCGGCGTTGTCAAGGCATTCAACACCGACTATGACGCAGTGAGGGCGCTGCTTGACAAATACGCCCCCGGCGCGCGCAAGGCCGTTGTGCTTGGCTGCGGCGGCGCAGGCAAAGCGGCGGCGGCGGCCTGTCTGGATGCCGGAATGGAACTCACCGTCGTCAACCGGACCGAAGAACGCGCGCGGAAGTTCCTCTGTGACCTGAAGAGCCCCGGATGCAGGGCCGCATCCCCCGGCGAAGCCTGCAGCGCAGTTGCGGAAGCTGACGTGGTGGTGGACACGCTGCCGGTGGCGGCTCCTTATTCAGAGGGCCTGGACTTCGGTGGAAAGGTGCTCATAGAGGCCTGCTACAGCAGTCCCAAGTATGGTCCGTCAGACTGCGGCCGTTATGTCAGCGGGATGGAATGGCTTGAAGAGCAGGCTCGCAGAGGGTTCAAACTTATGACAGGAAAAGATTAGGTATTGTTTTTGAAGGAAAACGGATAAGTAATTATTAAAAATTAAAACTATCAGGATATGGCACTCAACAAAGTAATGCTGATCGGCAACGTCGGGAAAGATCCCGAAGTCAGGGACCTCGAAGGAGGGGCAAAGGTTGCAAATTTCACACTCGCCACAACAGAGCGCTACAAGGACCGCTCAGGCGAAACCAGGGAACTTACTGAATGGCACAACATCGTATGCTGGCGCCAGCTGGCCGATCTTACGGACAAATACATCCGCAAAGGCTCGCAAATCTATGTGGAAGGCCGCATACGCAGCCGCAGTTATGAGGCTCAGAACGGAGGCGGAACCCGCTATGTGACCGAGATTCTCGCCGATGCCATCCAGCTTCTCGGTTCGCGCCGTGACCAGCAGGGCGTTCCCACCGGCGGGGCCTACACACCCACCGCCTCCAATTCCGCCCCCGCTGAACGCCACTCAGCCCAGTCATACCAGCCATCGGCCGAGAGTCCCCGTCAGGAGCCGCGTATCGCTCCCCAGCCGGTTGAAGGTGACCCCTTCGGACAGACAGAAGACGATCTTCCGTTCTGACAATGAACAATTAAGTCATTCCTAAACTGAAAATTATGCTTCTATTTTCATTTTTGCAGGCTGACGCAGCCGAAGCCATCGAGGCTCTCGCGACTCCCGTACAGCAGGAAATGTCCTATTCCCTTCTTGAGATGGCCACCAAGGGCGGTTGGCTTATGCTGGTCCTTCTGGCTCTTTCAATCGTAGCGATATACATTTTCGCGGAACGTCTGGTTGCCATCAACCACGCCTCCAGGCTCGACAGGAATTTCATAAAGGACATCAACGACTACATACAGGACGGCAAGATCAAATCGGCCATATCCCTTTGCGAGAAGGCAGACAGCCCCATCTCGAGAATGGTTGAGAAGGGCCTCTACCGCATAGGCAAGCCCCTTGCCGACATACAGACGGCAGTGGAGAATGTCGGCAGCAGTGAAGTCGCCAATCTTGAAAAGGGCCTCCCCATCCTGGCGACAATCGCCGGAGGCGCGCCGATGATAGGTTTCCTGGGTACGGTGATGGGTATGGTTCAGGCGTTCTTCAATATGGCCCAGGCAGGCAACAACATCGACATAACCCTTCTTTCGGGCGGTATCTACACCGCAATGGTGACCACCGTCGGAGGTCTGATTGTCGGCATCATCGCCTATTTCGGCTACAACTTCCTGGCATCCAGGGTGCAGGGTGTGGTGGCCAAGATGGAGAGCACTTCCGTCGAATTAATGGATATGCTTCAGAGTTATGGCAATTAAGAGCAGAAGCAAGGTTACAGCGGAATTCTCGATGTCGTCGATGACCGACATCGTGTTCCTGCTGCTGATATTCTTCCTGGTGACCTCAACGCTGATCAACCCCAACGCGCTGAAGCTCCTGCTTCCCAAGAGCACGGGCCAGGTATCGGCCAAGGCCACCGTGAGCGTTTCCATCAAGCACTATCCAAAGACCGACAGTTTCACCTACCACATCAACGGTGACGCCGCTCCGGTCAGGTTCAATGAGATAGAGCCCGGCATACGGGAGCTTCTCGACGATCAGGATGACCCCACCTTCTCGATATACGCGGACGAGACCGTCCCCATCCGTGAGGTCGTCGCGCTGATGAACATCGCAAAGAGAAACAACTACAAGGTCATAATGGCCACTTCCCCCGAATAGTTTCACGCTATGAAGGAGAGCCACGAACAGAAATCGAAAAGGATGGTTACAGCAGGGTTCGCAACGCTGCTTTTCCATCTTTTTCTCGTGGCCTTATGCGCATACACCGGGCTCAGATATCTGGATCCGCCTCCGAAGGAGAAATCCCTTCTCGTGGAGTTCGAACCTGAAGCCGGACCTCTGGAGCTCAAGAGCGTGGAGGCTATCGCCGGTGTTGAGCCCAGGGCGCCTGAAGCGGACCCTGACAGGGATGTTGAACTGGTCCAGAAATCCGAGGGCCAGCACACTGGAAAGACGCTCAATGAAGCTCAGGAAGCCACTGTCGGCGACAATGGCGACGTGGAGGTCAAGGAGCCGGAGCGCAAGCCGGAGATAAACCGAAGGGCGCTTTTCAGCGCAGATAACAACCGGCAGAAAAAGGATACGGTTGCCGCACAGGTGGCTGACAAGGCCGGCGACGCCCTGAAGGAAGGGCACGCCGAAGGGAACACTCAGAGCGGCCGCACCGACGGGGAGCCGTCAGTCAAGCTGCAGGGCCGTCAGATTCTCGGCAGCCTGCCCAAGCCCGCCTACGACGAGAATGCCGCCGGCAAGGTGGTGGTCAACATCACCGTGGACGCGAAAGGCAACGTGACTTCCGCGACCATCAATCCGGTAGGCACCACCACCAACAACAGCGTCCTCAGGGAATCGGCCAGGAAGGCCGCGATGAAGGCGAAGTTCAGCACAGGCAGCGATGTTGCCCAGTCGGGCACCATCACCTACATCTTCACACTGAAATAGACTATTTCCGGTTCGGCTCGTCGAGCTCGAGGGAGGGATTGGCGCGTGAAATGCGTCTGAGCAGCAGTGCCACCACTATCGCTGTCACGCCCAGGGAAATGAATATGTACTCCGCGTGCACGGCTGCCGTCACGTCGGAATATTCCCTGTTGTTGAATATCCTTCCGACGAAGATGGGAACCACAAGCATACCCATATTCTGTATCCAGTAGATGAGCGAGTATGCCGTGCCGAGATTCTTCTCGGGAACGATCTTGGGAACGGAAGGCCACATGGCCGAAGGGACGAGGGAATAGCCCACGCCGAGTATGGCTATCGACACATAGCCCCATACGGGTTCGCCCTGCGGCGCGAATCCGACCATCAGATGCGCTGCGAGCACCATCACCGCACCGGCAATCATCCAGCGTGTTCCCTTTCCCACCTTGTCCACCAGCGCGCCGAACAGAGGCGTGAAGATGACGGTGAAGAAGGGTATCATGGTGATGACCCACTTGGCGGCATCCACATCGAGATTGAACCGGGGAATGATGATGGCCGTTCCGAACTTCTTGAAGGATATGATGCAGCAGTAGAAGAACACGCAGAGCAGCGAAATGAGTATGAAGCCCTTGTTGGTAAGGAGCTTGATGATGTCGGAAAAACGGAACTTGTCATTGTCGCGCACCTCGCCTCTCTGCGACACCACACCCTGCTGCCTGTCGAAGCGCGCATCCATAGCGACGAAGCAGGCCCAGAGGACAGCGCCGAGCAGGAGGATTACCATACCGGCCATAGCGGGTCTGTTGGTGTCGGAAAGGGCATACCATTCCTTTTCCGCTATCAGGATGGGGGAAAGCACGAACGCCGTTGCCGTGCCGAGCCTTGCGATTGCAAGCTGCAGCCCCATCGCGAGGGCGACGTTGCGGCCCTTGAACCATTTGGCGATGGAACGGGTCACGGCCACTCCGGCAATCTCGCTGCCCAGGCCGAATATCATACATCCCACGTAGGCAACAGTCAGGGAAGCATTGTGCGAAAGGCCCGGGGCTGAGATGGCGGCGGTGACAGCGGCCGCTCCGGCCACCATAAGGCCGACGAAGATCGAACCGACCAGACGGACGCCGAAGATGTCAAGGAGGATGCCGCACACTATGAGTCCGCCCCAGACGCAGAGGAAGGAGTATCCGCCGGCATAAAGTCCGTAGTCGGCGGAATCCCAGCCGAGCTGAAGGGCCTCGGGATTCTTGAATATCTGTGAGACGGTGGAGAACATATCGTCGAAGTAGTACGACGCGAACATTGGCACCACCAGGCAGGCGAGGGCTATCCAGCAGGCTATCCTGCCTGTCCTCAATGATTTTTCAGCGTTCAGAGCGGCCATCTGTCAGATTATTTCCGGATATTGGGGAGTTCCAGGCCGTAGCCCTTCTTGCTGTCCTCGTTCTTGAGGAGTATGCTGAATATGAATGCAAGGACGCCGAATGACGAGAACACTATCATAGGCACGAGATAGCTTCCGGTCGACTGGCGGAGAGAACCTATTATCTTGGGCACGAAGCACAGACCGATGTTCTGCACCCAGAATATCAGGCAGTATGCCGAGCCGAGTATCTTCTCGTCTATGATCTTGGGAACAGACGGCCAGAGGGCGGCGGGCACCAGGGAGAAACTTACTCCGAGGACAACTATGATGGTCACGGCAAGGACCTTGGAAGGGAATGCCGGAAGGAGGAATGCGAAGCAGAGATGGCACGCTATCATTATCAGCGAGCCGATCATCAGCATTGTGGCGCCCTTGCCCACCCTGTCGAGGAAACCGCCGAGCAGGGGTGTGAGGACCATCGCCAGTATGGGGAAGCAGCTGAAAAGACGGGCCGCAAGCGCAGCGTCGATGTTCAGGGTCTCCTCCAGGAAGTTGGGGGCATAGCGCTGGAACGGGAAGATTGCGCTGTAATAGAGGACGCACAGCAGAGCCACGATCCAGAACATCCTGCTTCTGAAGATTGCGCCGAGGTCGCTGATATGGAATTCATCCTCGGGGGACTTCTCCTCGGTGGCCAGGCCGGCTTCCACGAGCTGGGAATCGAACTTGCGGTCCATTATGCCGAAAATGATGAAATTGACGAGGCCTATGCAGAGCAGCGCGCCGCAGAAGCCCAGGGGCGCGAGTATGCTGTCATTGAACCTGGCGGAGATCAGGGGGGCTATCCACATCACGCCGAAAACGCCAAGACGGGCGATGGCCATCTCGAGGCCCATCGCCATAGCCATTTCCTTGCCCTTGAACCATTTCGCAAGAATCTTGGAAACATTCGTCCCCTCCATCTCGCAGCCGCAGCCGAAGATCATGAAGCCGAGAGAGGCCATCTTTGCGCTTGCAGGCATCTCAGTCCACCAGCTTCCGAGCCAGGCGGCGAAGGAAGTGGTCTGGAACCAGTCGCTGATTCCCACGAACTTGATGGACGCTCCGATCACCATAAGGGCGGCCGAGAGCACACCGGAGAAGCGCACGCCCAGCTTGTCGAGAAGCACGCCCGCGATTATGAGGAATCCGCAGACGTTGAGTATGTATTCGGATGCGGCGTAGGTGCCGAACACGGAGCTGTTCCAGCCGAGGCCGGATTCAACAAGAGACTTGAGCGGGGACATCACGTCCACGAACATATAGGCGAAGAACATCATCAGCGCCACGAGAGCCAGGACGGTCCATCTCATCACCGGTGAGTCATTCATCAGTTTTACTGTTTTTTCAGACATTGTTTATTGTTTTTAGGTATTTGCATCAAAGTGCCGCTAATTTAGTCCGTTTTGCCAATTTGTGCAAATTTCCCTTTCTCCTTTTGGAAAGAATGGCTAAATTCGCAAGTTCAAAAAAAAGACCTTATATGAAAATCGATGTAGTTCTCGGCCTCCAGTGGGGCGATGAAGGAAAAGGAAAGATTGTTGACGTACTTGCGGAACGTTATCCTATGATAGCCCGCTTCCAGGGCGGCTCCAACGCCGGTCATTCAATCCAGTTCGGGGATACGGCCTTCGTGCTGCACACCATACCATCCGGCATATTCAGGAAAGGCACGACCAACTTCATCGGCAACGGAGTCGTCTTCGACCCGATGATATTCAAGGAGGAAGCCGAGGCCATAGGCAAACTGGGCGTGCCCGTCAGGGAACGCCTTGTGATATCCAAGAAGGCCCATCTGATACTTCCCACCCACCGCATCATAGATGCCGCAAGCGAAGCCTCCAAAGGGGCTTCCAAGATAGGATCCACCCTCAAGGGCATAGGCCCCGCCTATATGGACAAGTCCGGACGCAACGGCCTCAGGGTGGGCGACGTGCTCACGCCTGACTTTATGGACAGGTTCAAGGCCCTCAAGGCAAAGCACATCGAATTCCTCAAGCAGTTCGATTATGAGTATGATCCTCAGTGGAACGAAAGACAGTGGCTGGATGCCATCGAATATCTGCGGTCATTCAATCTGGTCGACGGCGAATATATGATGGACGAATGGCTCAACAAACGCAACCAGCGCGTGCTGGCCGAAGGCGCACAGGGCTCGATGCTCGACGTCGATTTCGGCTCCTACCCCTTCGTCACTTCGTCCTCCACCACCTGTGCCGGCGTATGCACGGGCCTCGGTGTCTGCCCTACCTCCATCGGGGATGTGTACGGCATTTTCAAGGCCTATTGCACCAGGGTGGGCAGCGGACCGTTCCCCACAGAGCTTAACGACGGGACGGGCGAGCTTCTGCGCACGAGGGGCCACGAGTTCGGAGCTACGACAGGCCGCCCCCGCAGGACGGGCTGGCTTGACCTTGTCGCCCTCAAATATGCCATAATGCTTTCCGGAGTCAACAGCCTGATTATGATGAAATCCGACGTGATGGACGATTTCGACACCATAAAGGTCGCCGTGGCATACGAAATCGACGGGAAGGTCACCGACCGTGTGCCCTACGACACCTATGCGGAAGTGCACCCTATATATAAGGAGTTCGCGGGATGGAAGAGGGACCTCTCCACCGCGCGTTCCGAAGAGGAACTGCCCTTCGAGTTCATGACCTACATCCGTTTCATCGAGAAGGAGACAGGCATTCCGGTCAAGATCATTTCCGTAGGTCCGGACCGCGACGCCACCATCATCCGCGAAGACTGACAACCTCCGGTGACCGTTCTTGACAAAATAGAGAGTCCCGCTGACCTGAGGAGTCTCGACAGCGCTCTTTTGCCCGGGCTCTGCCGCGAGATCCGTGACTATATGGTGGACTGCTGCTCGACCAACCCCGGCCATCTGGGCGCCAGCCTCGGCACCGTCGAACTCACGGTCGCCCTGCACAGGGTTTTCGACACACCTTATGACGAGATAGTATGGGACGTGGGACATCAGGCCTACGCCCACAAGATACTCACCGGACGCCGCGAAGCCTTCCGCAAGAACCGCAAATGGGACGGTATCAGCGGTTTCCCCAAGCGCAGCGAGAGTCCTTACGACGCTTTCGGCACCGGCCATTCATCCACATCCATAGCCGCAGCCCTCGGACTTGCCGTTGCGGCCGGAAGAAAGGGGGAAAAGCGCCACCTGATAGCGGTCATAGGCGACGGGGCGATGACGGGTGGCCTTGCATACGAGGGGCTGAACTATGCAGGAAGCCTCAACGATGACATCCTCATCATCCTCAACGACAATCACATCTCCATAGACGACAATACCGGAGCCCTTCACAACTATCTGATGCGCCTGACCACGAGCAGCAGATACAATGCCGCCAAGGAAAGGATATGGGACCGCCTCCAGGGGACCAGGATACAGGGATGCATTCAGAAGATTGTCAAGAACGCCAAGCGCAGCTTTATGAAAGGCGATGCCAGCGGGTCGCTCTTCGATTCTCTGGGATGCCGTTATTTCGGCCCGGTTGACGGGCACGACCTTGACCAGCTCATATTCACCCTGAACAGGCTGAAAGGCATAAAGGGCCCGAAACTGCTGCACGTGGTCACCGTAAAGGGCAAGGGGTACAAACCCGCGGAGGAGAACCAGACGCTCTGGCACGCCCCCGGCAGGTTCGACCCCGGAACCGGTATGCGCATCCCCCGCCAGGACAGCAGGTCACGCTACCAGGACGTGTTCGGACAGACTCTGTCCGACCTTATGGACCTCGATGACAGGATAGTGGGCGTGACGCCGGCGATGGCCACAGGCTGCGGGATGAACATCGCCCAGAAGACCCATCCGGAAAGGGTGTACGATGTCGGCATCGCGGAGCAGTGCGCCGTCACCTTCGCCTCGGGGCTGGCCGCGGGAGGCCTTGTCCCGTTCTGCAACATATACTCCTCTTTTATGCAGCGCTCCTACGACAACGTGATACACGATGCCGCCCTTCAGGGCCTGAAGGTCATATTCTGCCTCGACCGCGCCGGTCTCGTGGGAGAGGACGGAGCCACTCACACGGGTGCGTTCGATATGGCATTCTTCCGACCGATACCGGGTCTGACGATAGCGTCCCCTATGAACGAACGGGAATTGCGCGATATGATGTACAGCGCGACCGAAGGGCAGTGGAATACACCTGTCATAAGATACCCGCGCGGCTGCGGGCAGGGAGTGGAATGGAAGGAAACGCCTTTCCGCTACATCGGGCCCGGAAGCGCACGGAAGCTGTCGGAAGGCAGGGACGTGGCGCTGCTCAGCATAGGTCCGGTAGGCAACAAGGCGGCCGAAGCCGCCGCCAGAGCCGCAGAGGCGGGGATCGGCGTGCTTCATTATGATATGCGCTTCCTCAAGCCGCTGGATATTGCGGCGCTTGAAGAGGCCTGCGCCCTGCCGTATGTGATCACGGTGGAGGACGGAAGCATAAGCGGAGGCCTTGCATCAGCCGTTGCGGAGCATATCGCGGAGAGCTCCTCGAACTGCAGGCTCATCCCGCTCGGCATACCCGACCGCTTCATAAAACAGGGCACTCCGGAAGAGCAATATTCCGACTGCGGATTCAATGTGGACGACATTTTCGAGGCGCTGGCGGCGTGTGGCAAAAAAAAATGAAATTGTTTTGCAGAATAAAAGAAAACCTATATATTTGCAGTCCCAAACAAAGGGGCTTGAAATTTTGCCGATGTAGCTCAGTTGGCCAGAGCAGCTGATTTGTAATCAGCAGGTCGTGGGTTCGACTCCCTCCATCGGCTCTTTGAAAGAATGAGATATTTGGGGAGATACCAAAGTGGCCAACTGGGGCAGACTGTAAATCTGCTGGCGCACGCCTTCGTAAGTTCGAATCTTGCTCTCCCCACTTTTTTTTTGTCGCGGAAGTAGCTCAGTTGGTAGAGCATCAGCCTTCCAAGCTGAGGGTCGCGGGTTCGAACCTCGTCTTCCGCTCGAATTGACAGATTGATAATGCTGGTGTAGCTCAGGGGTAGAGCGCTTCCTTGGTAAGGAAGAGGTCGAGAGTTCAATTCTCTCCACCAGCTCAACAACTCATATAATACGCACTATTATGGCAAAAGAAACATTCAAAAGGGACAAACCCCATGTTAACATCGGTACAATCGGCCATGTTGACCACGGCAAGACTACTCTGACTGCAGCCATCACAACTGTTCTCGCACGCCAGGGTCTCTCTGAAGTCCGTTCATTCGACTCCATCGACAACGCTCCTGAAGAAAAGGAACGTGGTATTACCATCAACACCGCTCACGTTGAGTATCAGACCGCTACCCGCCACTACGCACACGTAGACTGCCCGGGCCACGCCGACTATGTGAAGAACATGGTAACAGGTGCCGCTCAGATGGATGGCGCTATCCTCGTTGTAGCAGCAACTGATGGTCCTATGCCCCAGACTCGTGAACACATCCTTCTGGCCCGCCAGGTGAATGTGCCCAGAATCGTCGTTTTCCTCAACAAGGTCGACATCGTCGATGACCCCGAAATGGTGGAACTCGTTGAAATGGAAGTCCGCGACCTCCTTTCATTCTATGATTTCGACGGTGAAAACACCCCCGTTATCTGCGGTTCGGCACTCGGCGCACTCAACGGTGACCCTCAGTGGGAAGCAAAGGTTATGGAACTTATGAACGCAGTGGACACCTATATCGAACTTCCTCCGCGTCTTACCGACAAGCCTTTCCTTATGCCTATCGAAGACATCTTCTCAATCACCGGACGTGGTACAGTTGCTACCGGACGTATCGAACAGGGTACCATCCACGTTGGCGACGAAATCCAGATCATCGGTCTCGGCGACGAACCCAAGAAGTCTGTTGTAACCGGTGTTGAAATGTTCCGCAAGCTCCTCGATCAGGGTGAAGCAGGTGACAACGTCGGCCTCCTCCTCCGCGGTATCGACAAGAAGGAAGTTAAGCGTGGTCAGGTTATCGCACGCCCCGGCACCATCACTCCTCACCAGCAGTTCAAGGCTCAGATATACGTTCTCAAGAAAGACGAAGGTGGCCGCCACACTCCTTTCAAGAACAAATATCGTCCTCAGTTCTTCATCCGCACCCTTGACATCACCGGTGAAATCACTCTTCCCGAAGGTATCGAAATGGTTATGCCCGGCGATAACGTTGAAATCAAGGTTGACCTCATCTACCCTGTTGCAGTCAACGAAGGTCTGCAGTTCGCAATCCGCGAAGGCGGCCGTACAGTTGGTGCAGGTCAGGTAATCGGTCTGATCGACTAATACTGAAAAACCGTATATCAAGGTGCCTTCTTCTACAAGGGGGCACCTTTATAGGGGAATAGAACAAGGGTAGTTCAGCGGTCTCCAAAACCGTCGATGTGGGTTCGAATCCTGCTTCCCCTGCAAATGAGTCCGACTGTTACGGGTCGGTATCATAAACCGGCAGAAGAGAAAGCTTCCAGTCCCGTCTGCTAAACAAATAAAAAATGAGCAAACTTACCTCTTACGTAAAGGATTCGTATTTCGAATTGACCCAGAAGGTCACCTGGCCGACCTGGCAGAAGCTTCAGAGCTCAGCCATTATGGTTATGATCGTGACCGTGATTTTGGCTCTTGTCATATGGCTTGTGGATTTCATCTTCAAGAATATGATGGAAGGCATCTACAGTCTTTAAGCTATGAGTGAAACCCCCGACAAGAAGTGGTATGTCGTGCGCGTAGCGAACGGCAAGGAAGAGAAGGCGAAGGAATACATCGAAAAGGAGATGGAGATCCGTCACCTTGAGTCTTATGTCTCACAGGTTCTGATCCCCACCGAGAAGTATTTCAAGCTTCAGGGTGGAAAAAGAGTGGCTGCGGAAAGAAAGTTCTTCCCGGGCTATGTCCTCATCGAAGCCAACCTTGAAGGTGATATTCCCCACATCATCTCCAACGTTCCTCTGGTAGCAGGTTTCCTGTCCGAGAAACAGGGCAACAACGCTTTCGACCGCAAGCCCATCCCTATGAGGGACGAGGAGGTTGCGAGGATACTCGGAAGGGTTGACGAACTTGCGGACAAGGACGCCGAGACAATCACCCCATTCACTGTCGGCGAGGCTGTCAAGATCACAGACGGGCCTTTCAACGGATTTGACGGCACCATAGAGGAAATTCTTGAGGACAAGAAGAGAATCAAGGTGATGGTCAAGATCTTCGGAAGAAAGAACCTTATGGAACTGGAATTTGCCCAGGTATCTAAAGAATAAACAGAATACATTATGGCTAAAGAAATTGCCGCACTTATTAAGTTGCAGATCAAAGGCGGTGCTGCAAATCCTTCACCTCCGGTAGGACCGGCTCTCGGTTCAAAGGGCGTGAACATTATGGATTTCTGCAAGCAGTTCAATGCCCGCACTCAGGACAAAGCCGGTAAGGTGCTGCCAGTCATCATTACTGTATACTCAGACAAGTCGTTCACTTTCATCGTAAAGGAACCCCCTGTTGCCGTACAGATCAAGGAGGCTGCAAAGATACAGAAGGCTTCTGCCCAGCCTAACCGTACCAAGGTCGCATCCATCACCTGGGATCAGGTGCGCACTATCGCGCAGGAGAAGATGCCCGACCTCAACTGCTTCACTATGAAGTCAGCTATGAGCATGGTTGCAGGAACTGCCCGCAGTATGGGTGTAAAAGTAACGGGAGAGATCCCTGCCGATGTAAAGTAAAAATCACACCGCTATGAGTAAATTAACAAAAAATCAGAAGATAGCATCCGCTAAATTTGATTCCAACCAGCAGTACAAGCTCAGCGAAGCGTGCCAGATCGTGAAGGATATCACCTACACCAAGTTCGACGCTTCCGTTGAGGTTTCTGTCCGTTTGGGTGTCGATCCTCGTAAGGCGAACCAGATGGTTCGCGGCGTTGTGACTCTGCCTCACGGAACCGGTAAGGTCACCCGCGTGCTCGTGCTCTGTACTCCCGACAAGGAGACCGAAGCAAAGGAAGCGGGAGCGGACTACGTAGGTCTTGACGAATACATCGAAAAGATCAAAGGCGGCTGGACGGATATCGACGTAATCATATGTACTCCCTCCGTAATGGCAAAGGTAGGTGCCATAGGCCGTATCCTCGGTCCCCGTGGCCTTATGCCTAACCCCAAGACCGGTACCGTCACTATGGAAGTCGGAAATGCCGTCAAGGAAGTGAAGGCCGGTAAGATCGACTTCAAAGTCGACAAGCAGGGCATCGTCCACGCAGCGATAGGTAAGGTTTCTTTCACTGCCCAGCAGCTCGCTGAGAATGCAAACGAAATCATCAATACCATAATCAAGTTGAAACCTCAGGCACTTAAGGGTACTTATATGAAGAGCATCTATATGTGTTCAACGATGAGTGCAGGTGTTTGTGTAGACATTAAATCATTAGGCGCTGCCGAATAAAAGTCAGAATTATGAGAAAAGAACTGAAATCACAGATTATTGACCAGCTGGCTGCAAAATGGGCGGAGACTCCTAATTTCTACGTTACAGACATCGCCGGTTTGAATGCTGAAAACACTTCAAAACTGCGCCGGGCCTGCTTTGAAAAAGGCATAGAACTCGTAGTAGTAAAGAATACCCTTTTCCAGAAAGTACTGAAGAACAGCGGAAACGCTGAAGCAGCACAGATTGTGCCTGTTCTCGAAGGTCCTTCTGCAATAATGTTCACAGTGGCTCCGAACGCCCCCGCAAAGCTCATCAAGGAATTCAGGGATGAGATGGGCGGCAAGCCGGAACTCAAGGGTGCACTGGTTCAGGACTGCGCTTATGTAGGTGCAGAAAACCTCGAAACCCTCGTGAACATCAAGTCCCGCGAGGAACTCATCGGCGACATCGTCGCTCTCCTGCAGTCTCCTGCACGCAATGTCATCTCCGCTCTCGAATCGGCCGGTGGCAAGCTCGCAGGCATCGTGGAGACTTTATCAAACAAAGAAGAATAAGAAAAGTTATAAACAATTAAAAACAATCAATTATGGCAGATATCAAACAATTTGCAGAACAGTTGGTAAACCTTACTGTTAAAGAAGTGCAGGAACTCGCACAGATCCTCAAGGAAGAATACGGAATCGAACCCGCAGCCGCAGCTGTAGCAGTTGCAGCACCCGTAGCAGGTGGCGCAGCAGCAGAAGCTGAACAGACTCAGTTCGACGTTATCCTCAAATCAGCAGGTCAGGCCAAGCTCGGCGTTGTAAAGGCCGTCAAGGAAGCTACCGGACTCGGACTTAAGGAAGCAAAGGACCTCGTTGACAAGGCTCCCGATGCAGTCGTTAAGGAAAAAGTCTCAAAGGCAGAAGCTGAACAGCTGAAGGCTGCTCTCGAAGAAGCCGGCGCTGAAGTTGAGATCAAGTAGCACCGTTTTTCCTCTTTGACAGAGGGAACAAACTCTATGGTTTAGAGCTGTAACTGGCTCTAAACCTTTTTGTCGTAAATTAAGAACAGTTTTCATCATAGCCTCAACCAATGTCGCAAAAATCTCAGAATCAACGAATTAACTTCGCGAGATCGAAAACTCTCCTCGACTATCCCGATTTCCTGGCCGTACAGCTCAAGAGCTTCCAGGATTTCTTCCAGCTGGAAACGACAGCCGAGAACCATAAGAACGAGGGACTGTACAAGGTGTTCCAGGAAGCATTCCCCATCTCTGACATCCGCAACAATTTCGTTCTTGAGTTCATCGATTACTTCATCGAATCTCCGCGTTATTCAATAGACGAGTGTCTTGACCGCGGCCTGACCTACAGCGTCCCCCTCAAGGCAAAACTCAAACTGTCCTGCACGGATGACGAACACGAGGATTTCAAGACCGTCTTCCAGGACGTGTTCCTCGGTGCGGTGCCCTATATGACTCCGCGCGGAACGTTCATCATCAACGGTTCGGAACGTGTGATAGTATCACAGCTGCACCGCTCTCCCGGCGTCTTCTTCGGTCAGAGCATGCACGCTAACGGCACAAAGCTCTACAGTGCCCGCATCATCCCCTTCAAAGGGTCCTGGATTGAATTTGCAACGGACATCAACAACGTGATGTACGCCTATATCGACCGTAAGAAGAAGTTGCCCGTAACCACCCTCCTCCGTGCAATCGGATTCGAGAGCGACAAGGCCATCCTCGACATCTTCGGTCTTGCGAACGAAGTGCAGGTCAACAGGGAGGAACTTGAAAAGCACGTCGGCTCGACGCTCGCCGCCAGGGTCCTCAAGACCTGGAACGAGGACTTCGTGGATGAAGACACGGGTGAAGTTGTCTACATCGAACGTAACGAAGTCGTTGTCGACCGTGAAGTGGTCCTCGAGGAAAGTCTGATCGATGACATCATCGATTCAGGCGCGACAACCATCCTGCTTCATAAGGATGATCCTTCCGCCAACGATTTCGCCATCATCTACAACACGCTCCAGAAGGATACCACCAATTCCGAAATAGAGGCGATCTATTACACCTACCGTCAGCTCCGCAGTTCGGAACCGCCCGATGAGGCGACCGCACGTGACGTCATCGAGAAGATGTTCTTCTCCGACAAGCGCTACGACCTCGGAGAAGTGGGCCGCTACCGTATGAACAGGAAGCTTGACCTCAAGACTTCTCCCGACACCCGCGTCCTGACTAAGGAAGACATAATCGAAATCATCCGCTACCTCATCCAGCTCATCAACTCGAAGGCTGCTGTGGATGATATCGACCACCTGAGCAACCGCCGCATCCGCACCGTCGGCGAACAGCTTGCAAACCAGTTCAGCGTAGGTCTGCTCCGTATGGCAAGGACCATCCGTGAGAGGATGAACGTACGTGACAACGAAGTGTTCTCACCCACCGACCTGGTCAACTCCAAGTCACTCACCTCAGTGATCAACACCTTCTTCGGTTCAAGCCAGCTCTCACAGTTTATGGACCAGACCAACCCTCTGGCTGAAATGACTCACAAGCGCCGTCTCTCGGCACTCGGCCCCGGCGGTCTTTCACGCGACCGCGCAGGTTTCGAAGTGCGAGACGTACACTATACCCATTACGGCCGTCTCTGCCCCATCGAGACACCTGAAGGACCTAACATCGGTCTGATATCCTCTCTCTGCGTCTATGCGCGCATCAACGACCTCGGCTTCATAGAGACTCCCTACCGCCTTGTCAAGGACGGAAAGGTCGATCTTTCCGACAAGGGTTGCATCTATATGAGCGCAGAGGAAGAAGAGGACAAGATGGTGGCACAGGCAACCGCCACGATAGACGAGGAAGGAAAACTCACGGACGAACGCATCAAATGCCGTCTCGAAGCCGACTTCCCTGTCGTGTCGGCAGACCGCGTCGATTTGATGGACGTTGCGCCCAACCAGATTGCATCCATCGCGGCATCCCTCATTCCTTTCCTCGAACACGATGACGCGAACCGTGCGCTTATGGGCTCCAATATGATGCGCCAGGCAGTGCCTGTCATCAAGCCTGAAGCCCCTATCGTCGGAACAGGTCTGGAAGGACCCGTCATCCGCGACTCACGCACCCAGATTGTCGCACGCAAGAAAGGTGAGGTCGTATATGTCGACGCACGCGAGATCCACGTGAAGTACGAACAGACCGAAGCCGAGAAATTCGTAAGCTTCGAGCCTGAAGTCACTGTATACAAGCTTCCCCAGTACAGGATGACCAACCAGAGCACCACTGTCCACCTTACCCCTATAGTACGCAAGGGCGACAAGGTCACCAAGGGTCAGATAATGACTGAGGGCTACGGCACACAGAACGGCGAACTCGCCCTCGGACGCAACCTCAAGGTGGCATTCATGCCCTGGAAGGGTTACAACTACGAGGACGCCATCGTGCTTTCCGAAAGGATACTCCGCGAGGATATCCTCACGTCCATACACGTGGATGAATATATGATGGAAGTGCGCGAGACCAAGCGCGGTATGGAAACCCTCACCTCGGACATCCCCAACGTCAGCGAAGACGCGACCAAGGATCTGGACGAGAACGGTATCATCCGCATCGGCGCCAGCGTCGAACCCGGTGACATACTCATCGGCAAGATCACTCCCAAGGCCGACAGCGACCCTTCACCCGAGGAGAAGCTTCTCCGCGCCATCTTCGGCGACAAGGCAGGTGATGTCAAGGACGCGTCCCTGAAGGCAAATCCCTCACTTTCCGGCATCATCATCGGAAAACACCTCTATACCAGAGTTGCAGGCAACGGCCGTAAGGAAAAGGCCGCCATCAAGGCTCAGGTACAGCAGGCTGAAGAGGATTCCGCACGCAAGGCCCTCAACCTCCGCACATTGTTCCTCGACAAGCTCTGCACCCTCACCGAAGGCAAGAAGAGCAACGGCGTTTCCGACCTCTACGGAGCGGAACTCCTGCCAAAGGGAGAACCGTTCCTCCGCGGCACTCTCGACTCCTGGAAGTTCGAGGAGATCAATCCCGGCAACTGGACTTCAGACAAGAAGGCCAATGCGATGATCAGGGATCTGATCAACAACTATCTGATCGCCGACAAGAACCTTGCAGCCGAACTCAAGCGTGAGAAATACAACATCACGATGGGTGACGAGCTGCCCACAGGCATTATGAAGCTCGCCAAGGTATACGTTGCCAAGAAGAGAAAGATCAGAGTCGGTGACAAGATGGCCGGCCGTCACGGTAACAAGGGTATCGTGGCCAAGGTTGTCCGCGACGCCGATATGCCTTTCCTCGAAGACGGCACTCCCGTCGACATCGTCCTCAACCCTCTGGGCGTGCCTTCCCGTATGAACCTCGGACAGATATACGAAACCGTACTCGGATGGGCCGGCAAGGAACTCGGACTCAAGTTCAGCACCCCCATCTTCGACGGCGCGACCCTCGAGGACATCTGCCAGTATACCGACAAGGCCGGTCTGCCCCGCTACGGGCGCACCTACCTGCGCGACGGTGAAACAGGTGAACTTTTCGACCAGCCCGCAACCGTCGGCGTGATCTATATGATCAAGCTCGGCCATATGGTTGACGACAAGATGCACGCGCGCTCGATAGGCCCCTACTCCCTCATCACCCAGCAGCCTCTGGGCGGTAAGGCCCAGTTCGGTGGCCAGCGTTTCGGAGAAATGGAAGTGTGGGCTCTCGAAGCATTCGGCGCAGCCAACATCCTTCAGGAAATCCTCACAATCAAGTCCGATGACGTGACCGGACGTTCACGCGCTTATGAAGCCATCGTCAAGGGCGATCCGATGCCGGCAGCCGGTATCCCCGAATCGCTCAACGTGCTGCTCCACGAGCTCCGCGGACTCGGTCTGAGCATCCACCTCGATTAAGTCACAGTTATTTGTCAGAATTATAAAGGAAAAACAATATGCCTTACAAAAAAGACACTAAGGTCAAAAGCAATTTCAACCAGATAACCATAGGTCTGGCATCTCCTGACGAGATAAAGGGTCGTTCATCGGGTGAGGTTCTCAAGCCTGAAACAGTCAACTACAGAACATACAAGCCTGAAAAGGACGGTCTGTTCTGCGAAAGGATTTTCGGCCCCTCGAAGGACTATGAGTGCTACTGCGGAAAGTACAAGAAGATAAGCTACCGCGGTATCACCTGCGACCGCTGCGGTGTTGAAGTCACGGAAAAGAAAGTCCGCAGGGAAAGGATGGGTCATATAGAACTCACCGTTCCCGTAGCACACATCTGGTATTTCCGTTCCAACCCCAACAAGATCGGTTATCTGCTCGGCATACCTTCAAAGAAACTCGAATCCGTAATCTACTATGAGAAATACATAGTCGTGCAGCCGGGTGTCGCAAAGAACGTCCAGAAACTCGACCTTCTCACAGAAGAGGAATATCTCGAAATCCTTGCAAACCTGCCCAAGGACAACGCATCCCTGTCGAATGACAATCCCGACAAATTCATCGCCGGGATGGGCGCGGAAGCCATCAACATCCTCCTTCAGCGCATAGACCTCGACCAGCTCTCATACGAGCTCCGCGACCAGGCCGCCAGGGAAGGTTCGATGCAGCGCAAGGCCGAAGCGCTCAAGAGACTGAGCGTCATCGAGGCTTTCCGTGAATCAAAGGACGTCAACAAGCCGGAATG
Source organism: Bacteroidales bacterium (assembly GCA_045600965.1). GTDB lineage: Bacteria > Bacteroidota > Bacteroidia > Bacteroidales > UBA932 > RGIG6374. The sequence continues at coordinate 41,622 of JAZRYW010000037.1, forward strand.
GATGATAATGACGGTCATCCCCGTCACTCCTCCTGACCTGCGTCCCCTCGTTCCACTCGACGGCGGCCGTTTCGCAACGTCCGACATCAACGAACTCTACCGCAGGGTCATCATCCGCAACAACCGTCTGAAGAGGCTCATCGAGATCAAGGCTCCCGAAGTCATACTCCGCAACGAGAAGCGTATGCTCCAGGAGGCGGTAGACTCACTTTTCGACAATTCGCGCAAGTCGAATGCCGTCAAGACCGAGTCCAACCGCACTATGAAGTCACTCTCCGACAACCTCAAGGGCAAGCAGGGACGTTTCCGCCAGAATCTGCTCGGCAAGCGTGTCGACTACTCCGCACGTTCGGTCATCGTCGTGGGTCCCGAACTCAAGATGCACGAATGCGGTCTGCCCAAACTGATGGCTGCCGAACTCTACAAACCGTTCATCATCCGCAAGCTCATCGAACGCGGCATCGTAAAGACCGTCAAGAGCGCAAAGAAGATAGTTGACCGCAAGGATCCCGTCATCTGGGACATCCTCGAAAACGTGATGAAGGGACATCCCGTGCTCCTCAACCGTGCGCCTACCCTCCACCGTCTCGGTATCCAGGCTTTCCAGCCCCGTATGATAGAAGGCAAGGCAATACAGCTCCATCCTCTGGCCTGCACGGCATTCAACGCCGACTTCGATGGTGACCAGATGGCAGTTCACCTCCCTCTTGGAAATGCGGCTGTCCTCGAAGCCCAGCTGCTTATGCTCGGCTCACACAACATCCTGCATCCCGCAAACGGCGCGCCTATCACCGTGCCTTCGCAGGATATGGTGCTCGGTCTGTACTACATAACCAAGGAGCGTGAAGGCGCCAAGGGCCAGGGAATGGTATTCTACGGACCCGAGGAAGCCATCATCGCCAACAACGAAGGCCGCGCCGCACTTCAGGCGAAGGTCAAGGTACGCCTTCCCAAGGTTATGGCCGATCCTTCACAGGGATATGAAATAGTGGACACGACCGTCGGCCGAATCATCTTCAACCAGGTCGTTCCCAAGGAAGCCGGCTACATCAACGAGGTCATCAAGAAGAAATCGCTCCGCGACATCATCAACAAAGTGCTGAAGGCCACCAGCGTGGCACGCACTTCCGAGTTCCTCGACGACATCAAGAACCTCGGTTACAGGATGGCCTTCAAGGGCGGCCTTTCGTTCAACCTCGGTGACGTGCTCATTCCTGAAGAGAAGCAGAAACTCATCGACGAGGCTTATCAGGAAGTCGGAGAGATCCAGAGCAATTTCAATCTGGGTTTCCTGGCCAACAACGAGCGTTACAACAAGGTCATCGACGTCTGGACATCCGTCAACACCAAGCTCACCAAGATGGTGTACGAACAGATCAAGAACGACAACCAGGGTTTCAACCCTATCTTTATGATGCTTGACTCCGGCGCCCGTGGTTCACAGGACCAGATCCGTCAGCTCTGCGGTATGCGTGGTCTGATGGCGAAGCCTCAGAAGTCAGGTGCGGCAGGTGCCGAGATCATCGAGAACCCTATCCTCGCCAACTTCAAGGAAGGTCTGTCAGTGCTCGAGTACTTCATCTCAACCCACGGTGCCCGCAAGGGTCTTGCCGACACTGCGTTGAAGACAGCCGATGCAGGTTACCTGACACGCCGGCTTGTCGACGTTTCGCACGACGTGATCATCAACGAAGAGGACTGCGGCACACTCCGCGGAATCGTGGCCACCGCCATCAAGAACAAGGACACCGAAGTTGAATCGCTCGCAGAACGCATCACCGGACGCACCTCCGTTCACGATATCTACAATCCTCTGACCAACGAGAAGATACTCAGCGCCGGCGATGAAATCACCGACGACCTTGCAGAACTCATCGGTTCCCTCCCCATCGAACAGGTTGAGATACGTTCCGTCCTCACCTGCGAATCCCGCAAGGGCATCTGCGCGAAGTGCTACGGCCGCAACCTTGCAACCGGCAGAATGGTGGACAAGGGCGAAGTGGTCGGTGTGATGGCCGCACAGTCGATCGGAGAACCCGGTACGCAGCTTACCCTCCGTACGTTCCACGTCGGCGGTACTGCATCGAGCAAGGTTTCCGAGAACGAAATCGTCTCCAAGTACGAAGGCAAACTCGTATATGACGAGCTCCGCACCATCACCAAGAAGGACGACAAGGGCGAACATACGATAGTGGTCGGCCGTACGGCTGAACTCAAGATAGTTCACGCCGCAACCGATATCACCCTGGCCAACTACAACATCCCCTACGGCGCAGAACTCTTCAAGACCGACGGACAGACTGTTGTAGTCGGTGACAAGATCTGTACCTGGGATGCCTACAACGCAACGACCATCAGTGAAGTGAGCGGTACTGCAGTATTCGAGAACTTCATCGACGGCGTGACCTACAGGGACGAGGCCGCAGACGAATACGGCTCACGTTTCGAGAAGGTCGTCATCGAATCCCGCAACCGCGAGAAGAGCCCTGTCATCCACATTATGGACAAGGACGGCGTCGAGCTCAAGAGTTACAACATCCCTGTAGGAGCGCACGTGCTCGCAGAAAACAACGGAGAGGTTCACGAAGGTGACGTTCTCCTCAAGATTCCGCGCGCAATCAGCAAGTCAGGCGATATCACCGGCGGTCTGCCCCGAGTTACCGAACTCTTCGAAGCCCGCAATCCTTCGAACCCCGCTGTCGTTTCCGAAATCAACGGCGAAGTCGAAATGGGCAAGAACAAACGCGGCAACCGTGAAATCATCGTCCGTAACAAGGCCAAGGATACGGGTGAGATCATTGAAGAGAAGCGTTACCTCGTTCCTCTGTCAAAGCAGATCCTCGTCCAGCAGGATGACTACGTAAGGGCAGGTATGCCTCTGTCAGACGGCGCCGTGTCACCTTCCGACATCCTGGCGATACTCGGTCCGATCAAGGTTCAGGAATACATCGTGAACGAAGTTCAGGACGTATATCGTGGTCAGGGCGTGAAGATCAACGACAAGCACATCGAAGTCATCGTACGTCAGATGATGCGCAAGGTCGAGATCGTGGATCCGGGCGACACCCGCTTCCTCCCCGAACAGCTCGTGGACAAGTGGGAGTTCATCGAGGAGAATGACGGCATCTTCGACAAGAAGGTCGTCACCGATGCCGGTGGCTCCACCGAACTGCATCCCGGCCAGATTGTCACCGTACGCCGTCTGCGCGACGAAAACTCGGCTCTCAAGCGTGCAGACAAGAAGCTCGTCGAAGCCCGTGACGCAGTTCCGGCCACTTCAAACCAGATACTTCAGGGCATCACACGCGCCGCACTCCGCACCAACAGCTTTATGTCCGCAGCCTCCTTCCAGGAGACGACCAAGGTCCTCAGCGATGCCGCCATCCGCGGCAAGGTCGACCTGCTCGAAGGCCTGAAGGAAAATGTCATCTGCGGTCACCTTATCCCTGCAGGTACGGGCCAGCGCGACTTCGACAATCTTGTCGTAGCATCCGAAGATGAAATGAAGAGAATGGCCGCCAAATATGCGGTTACTATCGAAGAAGACTGATAGACTATGAAAAAAACATTATTGATTACAATGTCAATGTTTCTGATGGCAGCCTGCACAACTCCGCAGGCTGGCCCTCAGGACCATTTTACAATCAAAGGCACCATCGTTGACGCCGATATGAACGGCAAGGACGTATATCTCGTCAGGATGGAACCTGAACTGACCATAATGGATTCCACCAAGGTCGAGAACAACTCGTTCACATTCACCGGCGATGCATCGGATCCCTATCCGGCATACATCACCGTATTCGCAGAGCTCGGAAGACTTCCCCTGTTCCTTGAGAACTACAGTTACGAGGCAGTCACCTCAAGCAACCTCAGCGAAGGCACGGTGACCGGGGGCGAGACCCAGCAGCTTGTATGTGACATCGAGAAGATGGGCGAAGATCTTCGCGCCGAATACAGGATCGACTCGTTGCGCAAGGTGCTCATTTCCGATTACAAGGAGATGACCGATGCCGAACTTGAAGCCAACATCGCCACCAACAAGGCATTCGAGGCTGAATACAAGGCGCGCTACGAGGAAGCCGTAACGGCCAGGGGCCTTACCTACTACACTCTGATCAATGAAGTTCTTCCTCTTTTCGGTGTAGCTTCAACAGATTCCATCAACAAGGTCATCGAGCCTTACCGCACCGACCCCAAATTCGCCGGCAAGAGTTATTTCAACTTCATCGAGGCGCGTCTTGCAAAGCTTGAGGCCGTCAACACCGGCAAGGTCATCCCTGATATGAAGGCTGGAAACCTTCTCCGCCAGGATGTGAGCCTCTCTGAAACCTATGCTGCAAACAATCTCACACTCGTACAGTTCTGGGCATCCTGGAACAATGCAAGCCACAGTGAAAATGCAGCTCTGTTGAATGTGTACAACAAGTACCATTCACGGGGTTTCGAGATTTACGGAGTCGCTTTCGAAAAGGATTTCTCAGAATGGAATGACGCCATCACCGCCGACAGGGCAAGATGGATTCAGGTTTCCGACCTTGAATACTGGGACAGCGAACTCAAGGACCAGTACCAGCTCCAGTATGTTCCCTTCAATTTCCTTGTCAACCGTGAAGGTGTGATAATCGCAAGGAACGTTAAGGGTGAGGACCTTGAAAAGGTTGTATCAGAGAACCTTTAAGGATTATCCATCATATGGGAAGGATGACTGAAAGGTCATCCTTTTTTTTCTGACGTCTATGGGCTGTGCTGGCAGTCAACCTTCGGAGGACGTGTGCTCCCGCGCACACGGGAAGCGGGAGGGTCCGTAGTGAGCGAAGCGAACGGAGTTCCGACGAAGGTTGACTGCCAGCACAGCCAAAATTTGCCGTCTAAATGTTGATGATGTGGAAAACGGATTCGAATTCAGAACCCTTAATGAGGGTCACAAGCCTTTCAAGGGTGTCGGTGGCGCCGGTCGACACGAATTCCGAAGGCGTCGTCCTTCTCTGCTGCACCCCTCTTCCTGCAGTCAGGAGCCTTTCGGCCTGTCTTGCAACCGCCGGAGCAGGATTGACAATCTTGACGGACGGACCGGCAATGCGCGATATCTCAGGAGCAAGGAAAGGATAATGCGTGCAGCCGAGCACGATGTGGTCCGCTCCCTGTGCAATCATATCGTTAATGTACGGTGTCAGCACGGCCTCCACTTCGGGACCTGCCAGCACTCCCCTTTCAACCAGTTCAACAAGCCCCTCACCCACTCTTTCAACGACACGGACCTCACTGGCGAACCTTGCCAGCGTGCGGTGATAAAGCGCGCCCTTCAAAGTGCCGGCTGTGGCAAGGACACCTACGACTCCTGACTGCGAATGCAGCGCTGCAGGTTTAAGGGCGGGCTCCATACCTACGAAAGGAAGGTCGAAACGGCTGCGGAGATGTTCTATCGCGGCTGCGGTGGCAGTGTTGCAGGCAACGACTATCAGATCGGCGCCACGGTCTTCGAGCCAGGACACTATTGCAACCGCACGGTTGACAATCTCCTGCGGGGGCTTGTTGCCGTAAGGACAGTTTGCGCCGTCTGATACATATATGTAGTCTTCACCGGGCATAAGAGCCTCAAGTTCTTTCCAGACGGTAAGTCCGCCCACTCCTGAATCGAAAATTCCTGTCATAGCGTTCAAAAACTGAATGAAAGATTGAAAGCGAGAGTTCCCCTCAGAGGATTCTGCCGTCCTGCGGCAAGGCATACGGCCGAAATATCCACCGGACCGGCCTCCACGCCCAGGCCGAAGGAGAAGAAGTCCGGGAAGGCGGAAGCGTGACCGCCGTGATGGTAGCCGGCGCGCAGCGACACCGTTTCAATGAAAGTATATTGCAGCCCCAGGCTCTCCTCGAGGGATGAGGAGGGATACCAGTCGGCCTGTACCGTGGCAAGCAGTCCTCCGTAACGGTATGCTCCACCGACACTCACCGCAAGGGGTGTATGATACTTGATGTAACCGTAATCGATTCCGCTTCCAAGATTGTCAATGGAAGCTCCAAGCGAGAAATGTCCGGTCCTGTAGATCAACGCCGCGCCGAAAACCACTCCGGTTGCAGTATGTGACTGCGCCGGTTCAGACGAGAAGAAAGTGCCTTTCACACCCAGCGAAAATTTGTCGGTGATACGCTGCGAGATACCGGCCGAAAGGGCCATATCCCTCGGAGAGAAAAAGGATGAGGGAACGCCGTTTTCATCGAATGCCTGATATTTCGCGCCCTTGAACAGATCCGCGCCGATGCACAATGATGTGCTCCGGCCTATCGCCGAAACGCCTCCAAGGGCAAGATTGTCACTCCGCAGGCCCTTCGGTTGCCACAGCGAATATGCCAATGCGAAAGTGGATCCGTGGCTGAGGGCGGCGGAGGCCACGTTGTTCTCCAAGGCGAATGCATCCGCATCCAGGGCCACTCCAGCTCCTCCCAATGCCATTGAGGCCGCATCGGAAGGTATGTTCAGGAAGGCCGCGCCCTGAGCGTAGCCGAGCAGAGGGGCAACCAGAAATATGAATGTCGCGCGGAATCTTCTCATACCATCAAAGCTTTACAAACTGACAGGACTCTGATCTGCCCGCTCCTTCAACGGCAATAAGATATCTTCCACCGGAAAGGCCGGATATGTCAAGGCCTGCCGGGGAGAACGGTCCCGCTGTCAGTCTGGCGGACAGGACTGTCGCACCGGTCTGTGACAGGACGGTGCAGTCAATGGTCATATCGGTTCCGGGGCGCACATACAGCGTCGTGGTGGCCGGTATGGGATATATGTCTGCCAGACGGCCTGCGTCGCGTACCAGGACATCGAAGGTTTGTGAAGCGAAGGTGCCCGACGGATCCGAAACGGTCACGTCCACACTCGCCTTTCCCAAGGACTTTCCGGTCATCAGCAACTCGGGGAACCTTCCCGAAACCTGCACCACAGCATCCGAAGAAGATGTGTACACGGCGGAAAGCTCATCCCCGTCCGAATCGGCGAAATATCCGGAAATGTCAACGGATATGGGTGTGGAATTCACATCAAGCACGAGGGGAGGAATTTCTGAGGCGACAACCGGAGTATGGTTTTTCACCACAGTATATGAAATTTCACGGATGGTGGCGGCCCCGTACTGGTCGGAGGCGATGACATTCACAGCGAACGCGCCCTCGGATCCTGTCGGAGCGCTTATGTCAAGGGAATATGAGTCATTATCCAGTTGCGAGAGCGAAACAATCCTTTCGGCGTGGTCAAGACGGACCGTGCATACGTGATTCTCATCGGGGTCATAGGCCGTGAACTGCAGGGACACCTTCTCGCCATCCCTCAGGACGATATCCTCACCCGCAGGAAAATCCACCACCGGAGGATTGTTGGAACCGGTGGTGATTCCGGTCACGGCATCAACGGGAGATGACTTGTGCGCCAGGTTGGTCGCCGTCATTGCAACGTAGTAATCAGTCCCGAAATCAAGTTGTGAAAGCACACCGCAGACGCGCTCCCCCACCTGAAGGTCACTGACGTCCACTGACAGCAGGGATGCATCGGCAGCATCGGTGAAAGGTCTGTCGGAGAACAGCAGATTCACGCTCACCGCCTTGCCGAAGGTGGAATCACGCGGCACGCCTGCACAGAAGTGGATGTTGTTGGACGAAGCCGAGAAACTTATGTCAGTCGGCTGCTCCGGGCTGGAGGCTGACGGGCCGTAGAATGCAAGCGTCGCATTGAGAAGGCCGGAGCCTATTTCAATACCGGGATTGTATCGGGATATGGGCGTGACATATTCGAGCAGTCTTTCCTTAAGCATATCGGGAGTGAAACCCGGGCCGCCGAGTTCGGAAAGAAGAAGCGCGGCCACTCCGCTCACGTGAGGGCAGGCCATCGACGTCCCGTTCATCAATCCGTAGGTATTGTCAGGCAGGGTGCTGAGCACCATTGCATTGCGGAAATCCTTCAAATCATCGCCTCCGGGAGCGGATATGGACACCCATGGGCCGAAATTGGTATAGTGTGCAGCCTCGAAATCGGATGAGAGCGCGGCGACCGAGACCACCGGCGGATAGGATGCCGGAGCGGAGACGTCCGAAGCGTCGTTGCCTGCGGAGAAAACCACCAGACCGCCGGCCATAGGACCCGTCTGTACGCCGTTGCTGTCAAATCCGGCATATCTGATGAAGTAATCTATGGCCGCCCTGATGTATTCGGGCAGTGGTGTGATGCAGTTCCAGCTGTTCTGGCATATCACAGCGCCGTGGTCGGCGGCCCACTTAATGGCCTCGGCCTCACCCGCGGCGCGTTCTCCTATGAATATCTGGCAGGACATAATCCTCACGCCCTTCCTCCCGGCCAAGGCATCGCCACCGGCGATTCCGCACACTCCCTTGCCGTTGTTGTTCACCGCCCCTATCACGCCGGCCACGTGTGTACCGTGGTCGTCAGGAACAAGGACAGTGCTGTTGTTTACGAAATCGTATCCGTGTATGCCCTGAGAGGGATAATCCGGGTCCTCCCACATATTGTCCGCCAAATCTTCGTGAGAGGCGTCCACGCCGCCGTCAACGACAGCCACTATGACTTCCGGAGATCCGACTGTCCCACGCTCCCACAGTGGAACGACATTGATGTCACAACCCTTTACCGACGATGGGAGAGAGCCGTCGTTGAGCAGATTCCACTGCCTGCCGAAACGCGGGTCGTTGAAAGGGACGGCATCGGAGGCGCTGCGGACAGCAACATCCTCCCCTTCCAGAGGCACGACACTGCCGACGACGACAGGAATGGGACATACGTCAACGTGCTCCACACCATCAAAACCCGAAATATCCATCCGGGCCTTTGTCACAGCTGTACCACCAAGCATAGCAGTATAGTAGCGGTGGAGGCCGGCAGCCCTCGTACGGGCCTCATAAGCGCCCGCACAGGGGAATGTCCTCGTCAGCGAGGAAACTCCCATCCTCCGGGCGACATCGCTTCCATCTGCCTCTATCTGCCAGACAAGGCGGTCATCCACACGGATGACCACCCTGTCATTATAAATCATATCACTGCTGTCCCGCAAGGCCGCTGATGATTCCGACTGTGCCGGGCAGGGCTGACCGCTGTCAGAGCAACCCGACATGGCAGCCATAAAAATGGCAAGCCCCGCAATATGTCTGCTACGGATTCTCATAGAGGAATGACCTTTTTCATACAAGAATCTTGTGTTCCTGTCAATGATATATGCAAACTCAAGTTTCGCAAGTACTTAGAAGCTGTTTTGAAATAATTAACTTCAATACTTATGTTTCTTTTTCGCATATTTTTCGATGCTTTTCAGTCACAACGGAACCCCGTTGCTCCTTCAAATCATCAAAAAATCTACTGAAAAATAACCTATAACAATTTTCGTGAACCATCTCAAAACAGATTCTAAGGCTATATGAAAGACATAATAACCGCAATTCTTGAACGGCTCGGGGTGCAATACACCGACGCATTCGTCACGAAGATGCGCTCCGGCAATCTCCAGGGAGGCAACCTTCTCGGGATAATACGGCTTCTCGAAGTTTTCGGCGTGAAATCACGCGCCGTCGGGATTGACGAGGCCGATGATTTCAAGGATTTGGAATTGCCGTTTCTCTGCAGCGCGAACAACGGAGGCTTTATTCTGGTGACGGGCATCAGCGAGGCCGGACCTGTATATACCGACGGAAAGAAAGAAACGGAATCCGACTGGGATTCATTTCTGAAAAATATCAGGATGCTGGCGGTGATGCTTGAAGCCAAAGCCGGTGCTTCTGAGCCGGAATACAGGAAGCACAGAAAGAATGAACTTTATCAGAAAAGCCTTTGGAGCATCCCTGCGGCCTGGGTGATATGGCAACTTATAATGCAGTTCACAGGGGGGAGCGTTCCGTCCGCTTCCATACCGCCGGTTCCATTCAGGGCAGCGGCGCTTGTGCTGTCGGCAGCAGGGCTGCTTCTCTGCATCCTGCTTCACAGACAGTGGACCGGAGACGGAAATGCCGTCGGGAAAGTCTGCTCTCTCTTCAAGACCTCCAACTGCTCCGCCGCCCACGACAGCTTCTTCTTCAACAGATGGTTCGACCTGTCCGAGGTGGGCGCGTCCTATTTCCTTTCCATAATACTGATTGCACTCGTAACCCCGCAAATATCCTGGTCTGTGGCCTGGATGATGATTCCGGCACTGCCGGCCTCACTATGGAACCTCGGCTACCAGTTCTTCAAGCAGAAGCGCTGGTGCCCTCTCTGCGTCGGGGTGCAGATATTGTTCTGGTTCATAGCTCTGGCGTTCCTGCTTTGCGGGGCTTACTCCGTCACTACCTTCAGCCTCTGCGATATCATCAGCGCAGCGCTTCTGTGGGGGACTCTTCTGGTAATGATTCTCAAGGCTGTCACCCCTGCCGTCAGGAACAGGCACAAAGCTGAATCGGCGCAGGCATCCCTGTCATTGATTAAGGGGAATAAGGATGTGGAGAAGGCGCTTCTCGGAGAGCTTGACCGGGGCGTGCGCAATATCACCATTGCCGTATCGCCCACCTGCCCGTACTGCAAGACCGCCCTTGAAACAATCAAGACCATACTTCTCCCTACCGGACGTTTTACAGTAGAAAAGAAATATATGGCCGTCCACGATGGTGACAAGGAGAAAATAGAGAACCTCATAGGCGCAGAAGCGGCGCAGGACAATCAGGATTGGTGCAAGGAACACGATGTAATAGGGACTCCAACTGTATTCTTGAACGGCAAACGCCTGGACAGCGCTTACTCTGTCGAAGATTTGTTGTATATTTAACATTTCTAACCTAACCATAACTGAATATGGCAGAAAACAGTAAAGACAAGTTGTTCAGGGACAGGGCTCTCAAACAGCTGGAACGGCCGGATGTCGTCGAAACTCAAATCAGGGTGACCAGGCCTTCCACATACGTGATTATCGCGTCAATGGCCATAATGGTTATCGCCGTATTCGTCTGGTGCCTGATTGGCAGCATATCCGACAGGAGCACGGTAAGCGGCGTCGTGTTCCCGATAGACAAGGTCTTTGACGTCAACCTGCCGAACCGTGGCACGGTGCGCAGCACCTTCATCGCCAACGGAGATGCCGTAGTGAAAGGACAGTCTCTCGCTATGGTAAGTGTAGGAGAGGCATACAGTATGGTCTCGGCGCCGGCCGCAGGCACCGTCCTGAACATCAAGAAGGAGAATGAGGATTTCGAGGCGCTCGCCCCTATCGCAACAATCATAAGCAGTGACGATGAGAGCGTGTGTTCTGCGGTTGCTTTCGTTCCCTTCGAAATATCAAGGAAACTCAAAAGCGGAATGAGGGTGGAGCTTACTCCCAGGAACCTCACCCGCGAGAAGAACGGCTACATAGTCGGACACATCACCGAGGTGGAAAGATATCCGGTATCGAGGGACGATGCCGTCAAACAGTTGAAAAACGAAAACTTCGTAGATGACATATTCCCCGAGCAGGGCGCGGCATTCGTGGTGAAGATGGCCCTGCACCGGCAGGAAGACGGTTCCCTGGCCTGGTCCTTCAAGCCGGACGAGCCGGTAGATATGGGAACCGGAACCTTCTGTGACATACGTATTGTCACAAAACGCCGCTCTGTATATAAATATCTGCTTGAATCCGTACGCGAAAAGGCCGTCAAAGGGAGAATGATGTTCGAATGAAAACCGGAGGTAAACATAGGGTTCCTGTAATTATACAGATGGAATCGGCCGAGTGCGGTGCAGCCTCGCTCGCTATGATTCTTGCATATTACGGCAAATGGCTGCCTCTCGGGCAGGTGCGATATGATTGCGGTGTGTCCCGTGACGGCAGCAGCCTCCGCAACGTCTCTATGGCTGCCAGGAATTACGGTCTGCAGACAAAGGCTTACTCCATCGAGGACATTGATGATTTGAAAAATCTGCAGCTTCCCTGCATAGCGCATTGGGATTTCGCGCATTTTGTGGTTGTGACCGGAATCAGCCGGGACAGGGTATTCATAAATGATCCTGCACGGGGGAAGGTCAAAGTTTCCAGGGAAGAGGCTGATGAGTCTTTGACCGGGGTTGTGCTGACTTTCACTCCCGGACCTGACTTCAAACGCGGCGGCCACAGGGCGAGCATAGCCTCATTTGCAATGGAAAGACTCCAGGGGGCGAAAGAGGCGCTGCTGTTCACGTTCATTACCGGAATTATCATTGCCTTCGCAGGCGTTGCCGCAAAAATCTTCACACAGGTTTTCGCAGACGACATATTGACCCGCAGGAATCCTGAATGGTTCCCGCTGTTCATGATTCTGTTCGGATGCCTGTTCCTGGTTCAGACCGTCACGCAGCTTCTTTCGGACATTTATTCGCGCGCATTCCGTATGAAACTGTCCATAATCGGCAATTCCTCCTTCCTCAGACAGCTGCTCAGACTGCCTATGCGCTTTTTCGAGCAGCACGTTCCCGGCGACCTGCTGATGCGCCAGAACAGTGCGGCCACAGTGGCGTCCAACCTTGTCGGGAAACTGGCCCCTGTGGTGACCAATGTGGCCCTGCTGGTGATTTACCTCTTCTTTATGTTGCGCTACAACCTTGTCCTGGCAGGCGTGGCGGCCCTTTCAACGGTAATCAACCTGCTTATGACCCGTTTCATCGCAGATAAGCAGGTGGACCTGATAAGGGTGTCGGAGCGCAGGAAGGGCAGGATGATGAGCAATACGATGGCCAGCCT